>JAURGL010000028.1 GCA_030833825.1 Vulcanococcus sp. SFB_649D_100_25
TTCAGCGCTCCCCCGAGGGGAACCGGGATCGTTGGGGTGTGCTGCTGGCTCTCGGGGCGCTGCTCTGCGGGAGCGTCGGTGCCCTGTTGGCCAGGGCTGCACTGCGGGACTCAGATGTTGAGCCCCTGGCGGCAGCGGCCTGGCGCCTCGCCGCCGCCACGGTGGTGCTCTCGCCTCTGCTGCCTGGGGTGTGGCCCCGCTCCGTCGGCCCAAGGCCGGCTGGGTCCCGCTGGCCCCTGGCCATGGCTGCAACTCTGCTGGGCACCACCGCCGGGATCGCCCTGCAGCAAACCGCCCTGCAGCGACTGCCTGGAGCGATGGCGGTGGCGCTCCTTGCGACGGCCCCGGTGATGGCATTGCCTCTGGCGGCCTTAGAAGGCGACAGGCCTGGCTGGTGGGGATTCGGCGCCGCGGTTCTGGCCGTGCTGGGGGTCAGTTGTGTGGTGGCTTGAAATCCGAGATGTCGCCCTCGGGGCCCTGCAGGCGTTCATCGGCCTGCCGCTGACCCCAATGCACCAAGTCCTGGATCTCTAGCTGGAGGGCAGGTTTGCCGAGCTCTTCGCCGATCGCGTCCAGTTGCAGGGCCGCTTTCCCCAGTTGCTCCACCAGCACCGGAATGAAGGTGGGGTCCACGGCCAGGTTCGGCTGTCGCCGGGCCCAGTCGGTCAGCTGATCGCCCTCGGGGAGGCTTCCGACATCCCCGGAGGCTTGCTGGAGGCAGCGGAGGCTGTGGGCCAGCAAGCGGAGGTGGTGCCGTTCCAGGGCCGGGAGCAGGGTGCTCTCCAGTTCACTGAGGTCGGCTTCGCTCAGCACGGTGTCAGCCGGAAGCCGCAGGCCTGATTCCCATTGAGTAACCAATGGACGCGGTCGACCTGGCAATCCGGAAAGGTTTGACGGATCAGGGCCAGTTCCTGCTCGCAGACGCAGGGGAACTGCTGGGCAATGGTCATCACGGAACAGTGGAACTCGCTCAGCACCCAGCTGTCGGATTCGGGGTCGGGGTTGAACTCGGCCACATACCCCTCGCGCCTGCGCAGCTCCACGAGCCGCTCAAGGCGCTCAGGGACGGTGCCATGGCCGATCAGCTCCCGGTAGTCGGTGGCTTTCTCCGAGGCCTGGTGCTCCAGCAGCGACTCCACGGTTCCACTGGGGAGGCTGTTGGTCAGGGAGCTGAGCAGCCCAAGGGCGAAGTCTTCGCTCCCATTGGGGAAGCGGGCCCGTCCGGCGGTGGTCAGGCGCCAGCGGTTGCTGGGGCGGCCCTGGCCTTCTGTGCTGGGACTGGCTTCGACAAGCCCCTCCTCCTCCAGGGAGCGGAGGTGGCGCCGCATCACCTGGACGGACACCTGAAGACTCTCCGCCAGCTGGGCCGCGGTGATCTCGCCCTGACGCAGCATCAAGCTGAGAGCGGCTTCGCGGGTTGGGGCCTGGGCGGAGACGCTCATGTCCGAACACTGTCATTCACACCATGCCACGCCCAGAAGGAGGCTGACGACTTCCGGGTCGCGGGCATCAGCGTTGGCTCACGCCGATCGGTGCGGCCAACGCGCAACAATGGCCGTTCATGGTTGGCGGCCACCTGCCCTATCGTTGATTTACGAAACGAGCGAGTTTCGTAAGTTGGTGCTGATGGGTCCCTCGGGTGATCACATCCGCCTTGCCTCGAGTCCCCACTGCGTCCCCGCTCTGCGCCCATGTCTGCAGCTCCCGCCACGCCAGCCAGCGACAGCCTTGAGGTGATCCGCAAGTTCGCAGAGACCTATGCCCAGCGCACCGGGACCTACTTCTGCAGCGATCCCAGCGTGACTGCTGTGGTGCTCGAGGGCTTGGCGCGCCACAAAGATGAGCTTGGCGGTGCCCTCTGCCCCTGCCGTCACTATGAGGACAAGGAAGCCGAGGTGGCCCAGGCCTTCTGGAATTGCCCCTGCGTGCCGATGCGCGAGCGCAAGGAGTGCCACTGCATGCTCTTCCTGACCGAAGACAACCCCTTCCGCGGCGAAAGCCAGACCATTTCGATGGAAGAGGTCAAAGCCCACACCTCCGCTTGAGGCCAGCTGATGAGTAACGCGCAGGCCGTTGGTGATCTGGTCAGTCAGCCGTACAAATACGGCTTCGTCACTGACATCGAAACCGAAAAGATCGCCAAGGGCCTCAGCGAGGACGTGGTGCGTCTGATCTCCAGCAAGAAGGATGAGCCATCCTTCCTGTTGGATTTTCGCCTGCGCGCCTACCGGCAATGGCTGCAGATGGAGGAGCCCGATTGGGCGCGTCTCGGCTATCCGCCGATTGATTATCAAGACATCATTTATTACGCCGCCCCTAAGCAGCAGGATAAAAAAGCCAGTCTCGACGAAGTTGATCCAAAACTGCTTGAGACGTTTGACAAGCTCGGCATCCCCCTGAGCGAACAGAAACGTCTCTCGAACGTTGCCGTTGATGCTGTGTTTGACAGCGTCTCGATCGCCACGACCTACAAAGAGAAGCTGGCGGAGCACGGGGTGATTTTCTGCTCCATCAGTGAGGCGGTGAAGGAGCACCCTGAGCTGATTGAGCGGTACCTTGGCACTGTTGTGCCCACCCAGGACAACTATTTCGCGGCACTGAACTCGGCGGTGTTCAGTGATGGCTCCTTTGTG
The DNA here is from genome assembly GCA_030833825.1 of Vulcanococcus sp. SFB_649D_100_25. GTDB lineage: Bacteria > Cyanobacteriota > Cyanobacteriia > PCC-6307 > Cyanobiaceae > Vulcanococcus. Next base: position 2,634 of record JAURGL010000028.1, read on the forward strand.
TTCATCCCCAAGGGCGTTGAATGCCCGATGGAGCTTTCCACCTATTTCCGGATCAATTCCGGCGATACCGGACAGTTCGAGCGCACGCTGATCGTGGCCGAAGAGGGTGCCTCGGTGAGTTATCTGGAGGGATGCACCGCCCCGATGTTCGACACCAACCAGCTCCATGCTGCTGTGGTTGAGCTGGTGGCACTTGATGATGCCTCAATCAAATACTCCACCGTTCAGAACTGGTATGCCGGTGATGAGAATGGTGTCGGTGGTATCTATAACTTCGTGACCAAGCGCGGCCAGTGCCGCGGTGATCGCAGCAAGATCAGCTGGACCCAGGTTGAAACGGGATCCTCAATCACGTGGAAATACCCAAGTTGCGTCCTTCAGGGGGCCGACTCTGTCGGTGAGTTCTATTCAGTTGCCCTGACGAACAACTGTCAGCAGGCTGACACCGGAACCAAGATGATCCATGTGGGGCCAAGAAGCCGCTCCACGATTGTCAGTAAGGGCATCAGTGCCGGGCGCTCGGCCAACAGCTACCGGGGGTTGGTCCAGATCGGACCCAAGGCTGTGGGAGCCAAGAACTACAGCCAGTGCGATTCGATGCTGATTGGTGATCAGGCGGCGGCCAACACCTATCCCTACATCCGATCGCAGCAGCCCCAGGCCGCTGTCGAACACGAAGCCAGCACCTGCCGTATTTCAGAGGACCAGCTCTTCTATCTCCAGAGCCGAGGCATCGGCTTTGAAGAAGCGGTCTCGATGATGGTGAGCGGCTTCTGCCGAGATGTGTTCAATCAGCTGCCGATGGAGTTCGCCGCTGAAGCGGACAAGCTCCTGGCCCTCAAGCTGGAAGGTTCCGTCGGCTAGAGGCGGTTTGCCGATTCGGCACCTTTGTTTCCTGTTCTCACTCACTTTTCTCCCTCAACGTGATTCGCCCAGACGCCCCAGTGCTGCTTGAGATCCGTGATCTCCATGCCCGGGTGGAGGCCAAGGAGATCCTCAAGGGCGTGAACCTCACCATCCGTGCCGGGGAGGTCCATGCGGTGATGGGGCGCAATGGCAGTGGCAAGAGCACCCTCTCCAAGGTGCTTGCCGGACATCCCGCCTACACCGTGACCGGAGGCACCGTCCACTACCGGGGCGAGAACCTGTTGGAGCTGGATCCTGAGCAGCGGGCCCGCATTGGGGTGTTCCTGGGATTCCAATACCCGGTGGAGATTCCCGGGGTCAGCAACCTGGAATTCCTGCGGGTGGCCACCAACGCACGCCGGGCTCAAAAGGGTGAGGAGGAGCTCGACACCTTCGCCTTTGAAGACCTGGTGCGCGATCGCCTGAAGGTGGTGCAGATGGATCCGGCTTTCCTAGATCGCTCTGTCAATGAGGGTTTCAGCGGCGGCGAGAAAAAGCGCAACGAGATCCTGCAGATGGCTCTGCTCGATCCCCTGGTGGCGATCCTCGATGAGACCGATTCCGGTCTGGATATCGATGCCCTGCGGATCGTTGCCGGCGGCGTGAATCAGCTGGCCACTCCTGATAACGCCACGCTGTTGATCACCCACTACCAGCGCCTGCTGGATGCGATCACCCCGGACTACGTGCATGTGATGGCCGCTGGCCGGATCCTGCGAACCGGTGGCAAGGAGTTGGCGCTCGAGCTCGAGGAGCGTGGTTACGACTGGGTGGATCAGGAGTTGGCGGCCCTGGCAGGGGAGGTGGCCTGATGACCGCCAGCCTGAGCGCCCCCACCAGCCGTACGGCCTGGCTGGAGCGATGGCTGAGTCAGCTGCCAGCGCCCAGCGGTCCTTTGGCGGCTGTTCAGGAGCGCGGGCGTGAGGCCCTGGCCCAGCAGCCTGTGCCCTCTTCCCGCCAGGAGGAGTGGCGTTTCACCGATCTCTCCCTGCTGCAGGATCTCCCCTTGGCTCAGGCTGCGGCGGCCCCCTCGGGTGGTGCCATGAGCTCGGAAGCCGGCGTGCTGCGCCTGCAGCTCGATGGCAGGACCGATCCGCTCGCCGGGGTTGAACTTCCGGCCGGTCTGCAGGTTCTCTCGGACTCCGAGCTGGCCCAGGGACTGGGGCACACCCTTGCGGCCACAGGCTGTGAGCACCACTGGCCGGTGGAGCTGAACCATGCCTCGGCAGGTCGTGTCCTGGCTCTGCGTCTGGCCAGTCGCTCCAAGCTCAAGCTGGAGCTTCACAGCACAGCTCAATCAGGCCTGCTGCCACTGCGTCTGCTGCTGATCCTCGAGGAGAAGGCGGAGCTGGAGCTCTGCCAAAAGATCGTGGCCCAGGGCTCCGGTCTGATCAGCCTGGTGCTGGAGGCTCACCTGGCCAGAAGTGCTCGTCTGCAGCACGGCCTGGTGGCGAGTGGTCAAGCCGATGCGGCTCTGTTGGCTCATCTGGCCATTGAGCAGGAGCCCGAGAGTCACCTCGCCCTCAGCAGTGTCACCGTGGGCTGGGGACTGGCTCGCCTTGAGCCGCGCCTGGTGCAGGTGGATGGTCAGGCCAGCTCCACCCTGCGGGGCTTGCAGTTGGTGGGAGGTCGGCAGATTGCAGACACCCACAGTCACGTTAGTTTCGCGGGCCCGGAAGGGCAGCTGGATCAATTGCACAAAGCCGTTGCAGCCGGCCACGGCCGCAGCGTGTTCAACGGTGCGGTGCAGGTGCCCCGCGCCGCCCAACGGACCAACGCCGCACAGCTCAGCCGCAATCTGCTCCTTTCGGATCGGGCCCGCATCGACACCAAGCCCGAGCTCGAAATCGTGGCGGATGACGTCAAGTGCGCCCATGGCGCCACCGTCAGCAGCCTCCAGACCGATGAGCTCTTCTATCTCCAGAGCCGTGGGATCGATTCCGATCAGGCCGCGGGTCTGCTGAAGCGGGCCTTCTGCGAAGAGGTGCTGCGGGACCTGCCGCCGGCGGCCCGCGCCTGGTGCCCGATCGAGCAGTGGCAACTGGAGGACGCATGAGCAGTGCTGCCCCCGTGGCCGTAGCTGATCTGGCGGCACAGACGCGCCCTGACTTTCCCCTGCTGGCGCAGACCGCCTGCCTTGGGCAGCCCCTGATCTATCTCGATCATGCCGCCACCAGCCAAAAACCTCGCCAGGTGCTGGAGGCGTTGCAGCACTACTACGACCATGACAACGCCAACGTGCACCGCGGTGCCCATCAGCTGAGTGCGCGGGCCACGGAAGGCTTTGAGGGCGCCCGCGCTAAGGCGGCGGCCTTCGTTGGGGCCAGCAGCCCCAACGAGATCGTCTTCACCCGCAATGCCAGCGAGGCGATCAATCTGGTGGCCCGTAGCTGGGGGGAAGCCAACCTCCGCCCCGGTGATGAGGTGCTGCTCACCGTGATGGAGCACCACAGCAACCTGGTGCCCTGGCAGTTGCTGTCCGATCGCACCGGTTGTGTGTTGCGCCATGCCGGCCTGAGCGACAGCGGCGAACTCGATCTCGAGGACCTGCGCAGCAAGATCACCGATCGCACCCGCCTGGTGAGCCTGGTGCAGGTGAGCAACACCCTCGGTTGCCTCAATCCAATCGCGGCGGTGGCGGAGTTGGCCCACGGCGCCGGGGCCCTGCTCCTGGTGGATGCCTGCCAGAGCCTGCCGCACATGCCGCTGAACGTGAAGCAGCTGGGGGCTGATTTCCTGGTGGGTAGCTCCCACAAGCTGTGTGGTCCCACAGGGATGGGTTTCCTCTGGGGCCGCGAGGCGCTGCTGGAGGCGATGCCACCATTCCTGGGGGGCGGAGAAATGATTCAGGACGTCTACCTCGACCACAGCAGTTGGGCCGGCCTGCCCCACAAATTCGAAGCCGGCACCCCCGCCATCGGTGAAGCGATCGGCATGGGTGCCGCCCTTGATTACCTCACGGACCTGGGGCTCGACCGCATCCACGCCTGGGAGCAACAGCTCACCCGGCACCTGTTCAGTCGGCTTCAGGCCATTGATGGGTTGCGCATTCTTGGGCCCACGCCCGATCAGCAACCCGATCGGGCCGCCCTCGCCGCCTTCCATGTCGACGGGGTCCATGCCAATGACATCTCAGCCCTGTTGGATTCGGCCGGGATCTGCATCCGCAGCGGGCACCACTGCACCCAGCCCCTGCATCGCCACTACGGATTGAGCGCCTCAGCCCGCGCCAGCCTCAGCTTCACCACCACCCTCGAGGAGATCGATCGCTTCGCCGAGGAACTGCAAGGTTCGATCAGCTTCCTGCGCGAGCACAGCTAGGTCGGCGTCAGGACCGCCATCGCTTCGGCCCGGTGGCTGCCTTGCCAGGCCCAGTGCCAGTGCCAGCCGGCCGCTGCCGCCTCGGTTTCGATGGCAGCGCGGTCCGCGGGGATGTCGCACTGGCGCAGGTGCTCGATCACTTGTTCCTGCTGGTCCCCCCGCAGGGCAGACCAGCCCCTCACGCGGGCGATGTAGCGCGCCAGGTAGGCCTCCCGCGTTTCGCCCGGTTCACGGAACACATCCACCCAGATGAACAGGCCATCTGATGCGATGTGCTGCCGGGCGGCTCTCAGAAAGGTTGCTTTCTCGGGGTCGCTCAGGTGGTGGATCGCAAAGGCTGAGTGCAGGATGTCTACCGGCTCAGCGCTCTTCCAACGGAGCAGATCACCCTCCTGCCAGTGCACGGGGTAGGGGACGCTCCCCAGGTTCTGCTCCGCCAGGGGGAGGACCGCCGCGGTGAGATCCAGACCCGTGTCGGAGCCCAGCGGCAGCCGGCGCAGGAGCGGAGCCAACAGGGCCAGATCACCGCAGCCGAGATCCACCATCCGCGCCGGCGAGGCCTCTGGGCGGCGTCCCATCAGCCAGTGCTCCAGGGCTGTTGCGGTGGCCTCCTCCACGGCCCGGTGCTCCATCAGGTCGTGGCTCAGCACGGCCCGGTAGGTGCTCCATTGCCGCTCGAAAAAGTCCAAATTGCGCATTGCCGCCTCGTTGCCATAAATGCTGGCGCAGTCGGTAGGGGGGTAGGTCAGCTTGCTGGCTCCGGGGCGTACATCGCTGGCATGGGTATTTCGCCAGGTGTTGGCTTCAGCTTGGGGTGCTTTGGTGTGGCTTCAAGGCTCGTGCTTGATACACACTGAGGCTGATGGCTCCGTCGCGCCGGTCGGCCAGTCTTGCGAAGTGCTCCAGCCCTTTGCGGATCAGCGCGGCCTTGGCAGGCTCAGGAGTCTTTGCCAGCAGTGCCGGGAGTTCCGGGCTGATGAATTGCAGCAGATAGCTGCAGAACTCCCGCACCCGTTCTTCCTGACTTGGACACCAGTGGTGGATTCCCACCATTTGGTTGCTCACCTCACTGAAGCCGGCCTGCACCAGCCACGGGGCCAGGCGCGGTCCGGCATGGGCATCGCCGTGCCGGTTGAAGTGGCAGATGAAGGCAGACAGCAGCGCCTTGATGGCGTCATCCGGAGGCGACAGCTGCAGGCTTGCGTAATCGGTCTCTGTGATGTGAATCGTGCCGCCCGGTTTCAACACCCGCCGCGCCTCCTTCAGAACCGCCACTGGATTGCTGAGGTGCTCCATGACCCAAACCAGACGGACCCGATCAATGTGTTCGCTTGGCCACGGAAGAGCGGCGCCATCGCCCACCACCAGTTCCACGTCATCCATCCCCTGGTTCCGGAGATGACGATGGGCGGCATCGATCTGCTCAGGGCTGATGTCGATCCCGCAGAGCTGCACATCGGGGTGCGCGCCACCAATCTGAGCGAGGACGGCTCCCACTCCGCAACCGATTTCCAGCAGGCGTTCGCCTGGGTGCAGGTCAAGATTGGCGCTCAGCAAAGCACCGAGCTCTTGAGCCTGGTCGATCAGGCGCTGCTGTTCGCGTGCGCTTGTCCCATGGATGTAACCGGCTGTCTGATTCGCTGGCATTGCTGAGGCCAAAGGCCACCGGCTGGGATGCTTGCAGGGCCATAACCATCCTGCCGATCGTTCCCATCCGTGAGCTCACCTCTTCTGTATCTGGCGGTGCTCGGTGGGCGCACCTCGACCAGTCACATCGAGCTGCACGATGTCCGCTTCGTGGCAGGCCGCACCATCGAGGACACGATCCCGGAGCTGAAGCGGCAGTGGTTCGGGAGGCGTGAGGGTCTGCACCTGGATGCCTACATGGCGGTGCGGGCGATTGATGGCTGGACGGTGAGCCTGGGGAAGGAACCATCCGCGCCCAACGTCGAGCGGCTCTGGTTCGTGAACCTGGGCGCCTATCGCCCCGACTCCCTCGCTGAGCTTCACCACTTCGGACTGGTGGTGGCCCGCTCGCCCCAGGCGGCCAAGGCGGCGGCCAAGCGGCAATGGCTCAAGGGAGCGCTGCAGCCCCACAAGGATGACCTGGTGGCGGTGGACGACTGCCTGGCCCTCGAACAGCTTGAGCTAATCGGAGGTGAGCGCTGGCATGTGCAGCTCGAGCCCCATCCCCAAGGATTCAGTCAGTCCCAGGTCCCGGATTGGTTTGGCTATCGGCCGCTCTGAGGCGCTCGGGCAGGGATGATCGGTGCAGTGATCCGGCACCGCCTCCTCCATGAAGATCGACGGCAAGGCCTGGCGCACCATCTGGCTGGAGCCTGATGGCTGCTCGATCGGGGTGATCGATCAGACCCTGCTGCCCCATCGCTTCACCACCCGCACCCTGCGCAGCTGCGAGGAGGCTGCCGATGCGATCCGCACGATGGTGGTCCGCGGTGCCCCATTGATCGGGGTCACCGGTGCCTACGGATTGATGCTGGCCCTGCAGGCGGATCCCAGTGATGCCTCCCTGGCCTCGGCCTTCGAGCAGCTCAATGCCACCCGCCCCACGGCGGTCAACCTCCGCTGGGCCCTGGAGCGGGTGAGGACGGTGGTGGCCCCGCTTCCGCCCGGTGAGCGGGTTGCTGCGGCCCGGGCGGAAGCGGCTGCCATCGCCGATGAGGACGTGGCGATGTGTGAGGCCATCGGCGAGCACGGGTTGGCGATCTTTCAACGTCTGGCGGCCTCCCGTCCGCCCGAACGCCAGGGGGAGCCCTTCAACGTGCTCACCCACTGCAATGCGGGCTGGCTGGCCACGGTGGACTGGGGCACGGCCCTGGCGCCGATTTACAAGGCCCACCGCTCTGGCCTCAACATCCATGTCTGGGTGGATGAGACCCGCCCCCGCAACCAGGGGGCCTCACTGACGGCCTATGAGCTGGGTCGTGAGGGTGTCCCCCACACCGTCATCGTGGACAACGCCGGCGGTCACCTGATGCAACACGGCCAGGTGGATGCGGTGATCGTGGGGACCGATCGCACCACCCGCCGCGGCGACGTCTGCAACAAGATCGGGACCTATCTGAAGGCCCTCGCCGCTCACGACAACGCCGTGCCCTTCTACGTGGCCCTGCCCGCCTCCACCATCGACTGGCAGATCGATGACGGGATCGCCGAGATCCCAATCGAGGCGCGCAGCGCCTCTGAGGTCACCCACATCCAGGGGCGCAGTCCTGAGGGCACGATCACCAGTGTTCAGCTCACCCCTGATGGCAGCCCTGGATTCAACCCGGCGTTTGATGTCACCCCAGCGCGCCTTGTGACCGCTCTGATCACCGAGCGGGGTGCGGTGGAGGCCAGTGAAGCCGGTCTGCGGGGGCTGTACGGCCATGCCTGATCAGCAGGATCTGCGCGAGCAACTGGTTGCCTGCGCCCGGCGCATGCAGGCCAGCGGCATCAACCAGGGCACCTCCGGCAACCTCTCGGTCCGGATCCCTGGCGGGATGCTGATCACCCCCAGCTCCCTGCCCTATGAGCAGATGCAGCCCGGTGATCTGGTGGCCCTTGATCTCTCCGGGAAGCCCCTCCTGAGCCCGGAACCGGGACGCCCCCAGCGGCGCCCCTCCTCGGAATGGCGCCTGCATGCCGATGTCTTGGCGAGTCGTCCGGAGGTGCAGGCAGTCCTGCATTGCCATTCGATCCATGCCACGGCCCTGGCCTGCCATGGCAGGGACATTCCCCCCTTCCACTACATGACCGCCGTGGCCGGTGGGTACGACATCCGCTGCGCCCCCTACGCGACGTTCGGCACCCAGGCCCTTTCCGATGGGGTGGTCGCAGCCCTGGAAGGCCGCCTGGCCTGCCTGATGGCGCAACACGGCCAGGTGGCGGTGGGCCCCACCCTCGATCGGGCCCTGGCCCTGGCGGTGGAGGTGGAAACCCTGGCCCGCATCTATCTGCAGGCCCTGGCCCTCGGGGAGCCTCCCCTGCTCAGCTCCGAGCAGATGGAGCAGGTCCGCCACCAGTTCCGCACCGTCCTCTACGGGGTCGCTTCTGCGGCTGCGAGCTAGCCGCGCCGGCCGATCCAGAGGCCGAAGAGGATCGCCGCTGCCGTCAGGGCCAGGGCCACTGCGCTGAACAGAGGCAGCCCCCAGCTCACCAGGGCGATGGGGGCCAGGGCCGTCACCAGGCCTCCCCCGAGGAAGGGCTCGAACACCAGTTGCTTGAACGAGAACCCCTCCATGGCCCGGGAGCGCCCGTAGGGATCGGCCATGCGCAGCAGCAGCAAGCCAGTGGCGGTGACTCCCGTGCCCTGCCCGAAGTCGGCAATGGCCCGCTCGAACCAGTGATCGGGAAACACCCGCGGGCCCAGCAGCAGAAACACAGCCACGTTCCAGCTCAGGCCCGCCAGTGCCAGCAGGCTGAAGGGCAACCAGTTGTCCTCCAGCAGGGGCAGGTTGAGGCTGGCCATGGCGGCGGTGATCAACAGATCCATCGCCAGGGAGCCCACGCTCGCCTGCACCACCGGAGAGGCGAGCCCAGGCTGCCGTCTCCACTGGAGCACCAACTGCACCAGCAGGCCCCCCAGCATCGCCAGAGGGAAGACCGGGATCGCTTCCAGCACCTCGCCCCCCAGCTGGGTGATCCCGTGCTTCAGCAGCACCCCCAGGCCCACCGCTGCGCCAGCGAGGGCCAAGTTCACCGTCAGGGTGTCGATGGTCACACTGCCCTCGCTGCTGGTGGTGAGGAGGCCGGCGGCTTCTTCCATACTCAGGCGCTGCTCCGCCCCGAGCAGCTCTGCGGCGGGGGGCGAGCTGGAGTTCTGCTCGCGCCGCCCCAGCCACTGCCGGCTGCGCCCGATCACCACCAGGGTGCTGCCGATCAACACGGCTGCGAGCACCCCAACGGTGGCCATGGCCAGGCCGAGTGCCTCACCCGATGGCAGCCCCAGATCAGTGAAGGTGGCCCCCATCCCGGCGGCGGTCCCGTGGCCCCCCTCGAATCCCACTTCGATCAGGCAGGCCATCAGGGGGTTGGTCCCAAACAGCGGCTGCAGGACGGCCAGCACCAGGACCCCACCGACCAGGTATTGCCCGAAGCCGAGGGTCATGCCGAAGGCGGTCTGTCCGGCGGCCCGCTTCCAGAGCTCTTGGGGGCTGGGTAACCGCTGCCCCAGAAACAGGGTGGCGAAGACCAGGGAGATCAACACACCAGGGGTCTGGCCCCACACCGCGTAGACCTGTTCGGGGAAGAGCGGCCAGGGGCCAAACGGTCCGACGATCAGCCCGATCAGGCCCGCCACCAAGGCCTCCGGAATCCCGAGCTGGCGCAGCCAGCGCACCCGCTTGCGCAGGGCGATCCCCACCAGCAGGAGCAAGCTCAGGCCCGCGAAGGCCACCAGGACATCGAAGAGCTTCATGGCTGCGGCAGCGACGCCCCACTGTTGCGTCCCACCTGAGCCAGCAGCAGACCGCCGGCCCCGGCCAGCAGGACCACCACCAGGCAGAACCCGGTCCAGGCCGGTAGGCCCCAGCCCGCCACCGCCAGGGGGGCCACCACGGTGACCACCCCTCCCGCCAAGAACGGTTGCAGCAGCAATTGTTTGAGTGAAAACGCCGGCAGGGCGTCGCTGCGGTCCTCCGGGTCGGCCATGCGCAGCAGCAGCAGTCCGGAGGCGGCCACCCCCGTGGCCTGCCCGAATTCGATCACGGCCCGTTCAAACCAGTCCGCTGGCAAGACCTTCGGGGCTAACAGCAGGGTGATCGCCAGATTCCAGCCCAGGCCCGCCACGGCCAGGACGGTGAGCGGCAGCCAATTGCTCCCCAGCAGAGCGAGGTTCAAGCAGGCGGTCGCCGAGGTGATCAACAGATCGGCCGCCAGGGTGCTGAGCTCGCTCTGGATCGGAGGGCTGGCCCAATGGGTCAGACCCCGGTTTTCCAGCACCCAGCGCACCAGAAGCGATCCGATGATCGCCAGGGGAAAGACCGGCATCGAGGCCCCCACCGCCGCCACCCCGCCACCGATGGCATCGGTGCCAAGGCGCAGCAGCTGCAGCAGGCCTGTGCCGATCAGCACCGCCACGCCCACCAGGGCGAGATTCACCGGCCAGGCGGCCCAGAGGGGGTGCTGGATGGGAGCTTGGCCCCCCGAAGATGGCGTGGCGGTGCCGCTGGGTTGTGGGTTGGTTTGGGACAGCAGCCAGCCCCGCTGACGGCCCAGGACCACCACCAGTCCCCCCACCAAGGTGGAGGCCAGCAGCCCCACGGTGGCCATGGCCAGCCCCAGATCCTTGCCGCCCTCAAAGCCGAGGGCCGCGTAGCTCGGGCCCATGGCCGCGGCGGATCCATGGCCGCCTTCAAAGGCCACCTCAATCAGGCAGGCCATCACTGGGCTGAACCCCAGAAGCGGCTGCAGCACCAGAACCACCGCCAGGCCCGCCACCACGTATTGCCCGAAGCCCAGCACCAGGGCCAGGGACACCTGTCCCCCCACGGGCCTCCAGACCCCCCGCCACTGGGGCAGGGGTTTGCCGATCATCAAGGACCCGAAGACCAGGGTGAGCAGCACCAGGGGCAGGCCTTCCCACAGCTCCATCAGGTGCACCGGCAGCAGTGGCAGCAGCCCATCCGGGGCGATCAGTAGGCCCAGTACCCCCGCCAGCAAGGCCTCGGGGATCCCCCAGAGGGGAAGTTGAAGACGACGGCCCAGTCGCCGGCCAGTGGTCAGGATCAGGGCCAGCACCCCAGCCGCCAGGGCTAGCCAGCTGAAGCTCTCCAGCAGTTCAGTGGACCACCATCCCGGCAGGAGCTCAGCCATGGGGGTCGCTCATAGCTGGAAGTGCTGGCGGAAGAACGTTTCCGTTGCTTCCAACACCTTGATTTGGGTGGCGCCATCGCGGAAGCCATGGCCCTCCTCGGGGAACAGATGCACCTCGACGGGGATCTGATTGGCCCGCAGGGCGGAGGCCATCCGTTCGGTCTGCGCCGGTGGGACCACCACATCCTCGAGTCCCTGGAAGAAGATCACCGGGCAGCGGATCCGATCGGCGTTGTGCAGGGGCGAGCGCTGTTCATAGCGCTCCCGCTCCTGGGGCCATGGGCCCACCAGGCCATCGAGATAGCGGGCTTCAAAGCGGTGGGTGTCCTCCGCCAGAGCGCTGAGATCGGCAACGCCGTAGCGACTGGCTCCGGCACGGAAGGTGTCGCTGAAGCAGAGGGCGGCCAGGGTGGTGAAGCCGCCGGCACTGCCCCCTTCGATGGCGATGCGATCGGCCCTGGCCCAGCCCCGGCTCACGACCGCCAGGGCCGCGGCACTGCAGTCGTTCACATCGACGACCCCCCACTGCCGATCAAGGCGTTCCCGGTAGGCCCGGCCAAACCCGGTGGAGCCGCCGTAGTTCACATCCACCACCCCCCAGCCGCGGCTGGTCCAGAACTGAATGCCGAGGTTCAGGCCGGTGCGGGCCATGGCGGTGGGCCCGCTATGGGTTTTCACCAGCAGGGGCGCCTGATCGTGGAGACCGCCGGTTGGTGGGTAGTACCAGGCCTGGGTGCGCCGGCCGCCGTGCCCTTCGAACCAGAGCTCCTCAGGGAGGCTGATGGCCTCCGGGGCCATCGGGCAGGGGGATGCCTGTGTGTGTTTCCAGCGCCCACTGGTCAGATCCAGCTCCAACAGGCCTGAGGGCTGGCTGGGGCTGCTGGCCACGCAGGCCACCTGCCCCCGCTGGGCGCAGAGCCCCGCCAGATCGTTGAACGGTTGTTCAATCGCTGCCCAGGCGCCTTCACTGATGCGCCCCAGCTGCCAGCGGCCCTGGATGCAAGCGATCGCCAGCACCGTCTCGCCATCCCAGGCGTGGGTCCTCATGCCAAACACCCACTGGGGCATCGCAAATTCCGCCTGCATGGTCAGCAGCGGCTCCCACTGAGGGGAGGCGTCTTGACGGACCTGGGGGTTCCGCCAGTGCTCGAGATTCCAGAACCCACTGCGGTCGTTCGCGACCACCAGATCGGGCCCGGCCCAGATCGGTTGAAAGACGGAGATCGCCTGTGGATCGTTTTGGCTGGAGCCGGCGACGCAGCGCGCATGGCTGATCGCGTTGCTCTCCCCCAAGGCCCCGAGCCACAGCTGGCTGCGCTCCCAGGGCATGCAGGGCTGTTGCCATTCCACCCAGGCCAGCTGCGCACCGTCGTCGCTCAGGGCCGGGTAACCGCAGAAGTCCCTGGCCTGATGCAGGCTCACCCAATCCCCCCCGCTGAGGGGAACGGCCACCAGCTGATCGCGGCCGTCGCGCTCGAGAACGCCGATCCAGCGGTCGCGGACCCCGTCGATCAGCCCACCGCCAAGGGCTCCCTCGAAACGATCTCCCTTCGGTTCAAGCAGCTGCTCCGGTGCTGCACCCGGCTGCTCCAGGGCCAGTTTCCAGAGGCAGCGATCCGCGTCATGGACAAAGACCGCCACCGCTTGGCCGCTGGAATCCAGCCCGATGGCGCAAGATCCACCGCCGTACTCATGCACCCGGCAGCGCAGATTCCAGGGTCCAGGGGTGCGCTCCAGCGCCGGACCGCCCCCCAGAGCCCTGCTCATCAAGGTGGTGCGCCCCTTCTCATGGGGCCTTTGTTCCAGCCAATAGAGGTTGTCTCCCTGCAGGCAGGGTTCCTTGAGGCTGGGGGATTTGCCCAGAGCCTGTTCGGCGGAGAGTGGTGCGGCGCTGCTCAAGGGGCTGGCGCTCATCGGAGTTCGCCGATCACGCCTCCTAGAATCGCCTTTCGGATCGCCATCGAGGACAGGCCTTGGCTAACAGCTTCGCCAGGTTGGCGCGCTCGGCGGAGCTCTCAGGACGCCTGCAGGTGTCGAAGGAGCCCATCGAGAACCC
>JAURGL010000029.1 GCA_030833825.1 Vulcanococcus sp. SFB_649D_100_25
GAACAGCGTTGGCCTTCAAGCGATCCTTGATCTGGCCATACACCTTCAGGAAGTCAGCGCCGGTGCGGTCCATCTTGTTGACGAACACCATGCGGGGAACGCTGTAGCGATCCGCTTGACGCCAGACGGTTTCCGACTGGGGCTGCACGCCACCCACGGCGCAGAACACGGCGATCACGCCGTCGAGCACACGCATGGAGCGCTCCACCTCAATGGTGAAGTCCACGTGACCCGGAGTATCAATGATGTTGATCCGGTGGTCGTTCCAGCTGGTGGAGATCGCAGCCGCGGTGATGGTGATACCGCGCTCGCGCTCCTGGGCCATCCAGTCGGTCACGGCGGCGCCGTCGTGCACCTCACCGATCTTGTGCACCACACCCGAATAAAACAGGATCCGTTCGGTGGTGGTGGTTTTGCCGGCATCAATGTGTGCCGCGATACCAATATTTCTGACGCGTTCTAGGGGATAGGCGCGAGCCACGGGGCAGGTCTCCGGAAGGTGGAATCGACAAAAAAGCGGGCGTCACTCTACAAGTCGGTCTCCACCGACCCGTTGGAACCGCAGGGCCGCCCAGGGCCCTGCCAGTGAGATCAGTAGCGGTAGTGCGCGAAGGCCTTGTTGGCCTCAGCCATCTTGTGGGTCTCTTCCCGCTTGCGAACGGCACTTCCGGCTTCGTTGGCGGCGTCCATCAGTTCCCCGGCCAGTTTCTGGGCCATGCTGCGACCGTTACGGGCGCGGGAGAAGTTCACCAGCCAGCGCAGAGCCATGGCGGTACCGCGCTCCTGACGCACCTCCATGGGCACCTGGTAGGTGGCACCACCGACGCGGCGTGCACGCACTTCCACCAGAGGGGTCGCGTTCTTGACGGCGGTTTCGAACAGCTCCAGGGCATCGCTGCCGGTGCGCTCGTTGATCAGCGAGAAGGCATCCGAAAGGATCCGCTGAGCGGTGGACTTCTTGCCGTGCTTCATCAGCCGAGCAACCATCATGGTTGCCAGACGGCTGTTGAACTGGGGGTCGGGAAGAATCGGGCGCTTTTCAGCGGCGTTGCGGCGAGACATAGACCTAGAGGAAGGGAGTCAGAAACGAGCGACGGGGAGATCAGCCCTTGGGCGTCTTGGCGCCGTACTTGGAGCGGGACTGGCGACGGTCCTTCACACCAGCGGTATCGAGCGTGCCGCGAATGATGTGGTAGCGGACGCCGGGAAGATCCTTCACACGGCCGCCGCGGATCATCACCACGGAGTGCTCCTGAAGGTTGTGGCCGATGCCGGGGATATAGGCAGTCACCTCGAAACCGGAGGTCAGACGCACACGAGCCACCTTCCGCAGAGCCGAATTGGGCTTCTTGGGGGTTGAGGTGTACACGCGGGTGCACACACCACGGCGCTCAGGGCAGGCGCGCAGGGCAGGCGACTTGGTCTTGCGGGTAAGGCGCTGCCGCTCACTGCGGATCAGCTGCTGAATCGTGGGCATCGAGGGCCGGGAGTTTTCGAGGGGCCGGAAGGTTGGTCGGGGAACCGACCGTTTCGACAATCCGCCACATTACTTCGTCGTGGTGCCCCCAGCTGGCGAGGGTTCGTCAGCTGGGCCAAAGGCCGATCCGCAGGCACAAACCCGCAGCTCCCGGCCTGTGCGTACCAGAAAGCCACCGCCGCTGAGGTCTCCTCGATAGTCGAGCTCGAGGGCGCTCAACCGATCGCTTTGTTCGGAGGGGGCAAACAGGGTGATCCCATCGGCTCGGGCCACCGGTTGACCGGCTAGGCGACCTGGACGGATGCGAATCACCCAGCGCTCACAGCTCCCATCCACCAGGTCGAGATGCATCATTCCCGGCGTCCCCGCCACGGCGGCCTGACGACCCAGTTCCGCAGCGGCGGCGGCGGTGATTTGCAGGCCTTGGCCTTTCGGCATCGGGGGGCGAGATGGCGTCCCCGCAGTCTGTCAGGGGGCGCTGGCGGTCACGTTCGCCTGAGCAGGCGTCATCGCGCCACGGGGGATCAGGCCCAGTCCGTTATGGACTGCGGCCGCCACCCCACGGCCTTTGACGGTGTGCACATCTGCAAGAACCAGACCGGTTGAGCTGCCTCCGTCAAGGTTGAGGGCGTCCTGAAGGCCTTCCTGTCTGAGCAGCAGAGCGGTCTCCAGCAGGCTGGGCCCAGCGTTGTTGACCCCTTGCAGCGTCATGAGCCAGAGGTTTTGACCGTCGCTGGCGATCACGGTGCGTGGTGCCCCCTGGCTCAAGAAGCCGCTGCTGAAGCCTTCGGAGCGTCCATTGAGGACCACCCGGCCGTGTTGCAGGAGTAAGGGCCCACCGCCCACCACATAGGGCTTGTCTCCTACGGGGTTATCGCTGCGGCTCGACAGCTGAAGGCGCTCTCCGCTCTGCCAGGGCACGTCCATGCCCCCGCGGATCACCAGTAGGTCATCACCTTTCCCGAGGGGGACGCTGCTGCCGGAGCTCAGCGCCTCAAAGCGCTGCACGACCACGCCGTTGCGCAGAAGCACCGCAACCTCCTCCCCGGTGATGGCCTGGTAAGCGGGGCCCCAGGCGCTGGTGTAGCGAGCAACGCCTTTTTGGACGTAGCCGCTGTTGAGGCTCCCGATCGTCCAGCGCTTGCCTTGCGTGTCCACCACGCTTTCCTCGAGCCGCAGCCGCCCGAACTGCGGAAGCTCCGCCTGCCCCCAGCCCACAACGCCGCGGTTGAGGATCGGCCCTGAGAGCCATTGGCCGTTGTCTTTGAGGGCTCCGAGCGGCAGACGGTTCACCCGGTTGAAATAGCCGCCATTCACCGCGATCAAGGCGGCTTCGGAGCGGGCCAGTTGGCTGAGGCTGCTCAGCCCCTTCATCCCACCCGGATTGTTCAGGGGCCGCAGATCCAGGGGGGTTTGCCGCGGATCCAGGCGCACGCTGTTGATCAGCAGCTGGCGGCTGCCGATCTTGGCCAGCTTGCGATCGATGGACAGGCCCTGGCGTTGCAGCAGGGCAAGCCGGTTGTCCCGGGGAGGTTCGCTGGACTCCGGCCTCGAACCCGCCGCCGTTTCACTGGCGGGTAGATCCAGGACCAGCCGCCAAGGCCCTCCCAGGGTGAGGCGTTCGCTCGCCGCCACCTGCAGGGTTAGCCAGCCGCGTTCCTGTTGCGGGGAGAGTCCGAGTGCTTGGAGTTGCGCCACTTGTTCCGGGGTGCTGTCGACGGCAATGCTCAGCCGGCCATCCCCGCTGCGCACCATCGCGGGTCTGCTGAGATCTAGAACGATGCGCCGGCCGCTGATGCCACTGTCACGGGAGCGAATCGCCTGGAGGGTCTGGGCCGGCAGCTCCAGGGCGAGTTCCGATGGGCCCAGGGGCCGAACCTCGACCCCGATCCGTTGCAGGAGCTCATTGACGGGAACCGCCACCTCGTCCTCGAGGCTGCGTTGTTGCCCGGCAGGGATGGTGACCTCAACCCCGAACCACTCCAGCTCAAGGGTGTTCTTGGGGCCCTCCCGCCGGCTGACGCCGAGCTGCCCCTCGAGCACCTCCAGCGGTAGCCAGAGGTCGCCGCGATCCAGGAGCCATCGGGCCTGCTGGCGCTTGCCGTTCAACAGGAGGCTCGATCCCTGAGCGCTGGCCCGCGTGGACCAGCGCAGAGGAGCTCGCTGCTCCGCCGGGAGCGGCGGTGGTGGCAGCAGGGGAATGCCTGGATGCAGGGCAAGCAGCGCTGGCAGGAGGCCCATGAACCAGCGCACACAAGTCCGCAAAAACTAGCGAGCTGGCCCTGGGCTGCACAGGGCCCCGGCCCATGGGACGAAGGTCCAACTTTTAGAGTCAGAAGTTCGCAGCAAGACCGATCGTTCGGGTGTGAGAACACCCTGGGCTCGTCGGTGTTTCGAGGCCTGTGCGATCAGGTCGCCGTCATCGCTGCTTCGTTACCACCGATAGACCTGTTGTCGCTGGGCTATGCCGCTGTCTTCTCGTCCTGTTTGGCCCCATTGCGACACTCCCGCTCCTGCGGAAGTGGCTGGCGAGAAGGATGCATGTGGCGTGGGCTTTCTGGCCAATCTCAAGGGGGAAGCCAGCCACTGGGTGTTGAAGCAGGCCCTGCGGGGTCTGGACTGCATGGAGCACCGCGGGGGCTGCGGCGGCGATGGCGATTCCGGTGATGGCGCTGGAGTGCTCTGCGGCATCCCCTGGGGGTTCCTGGAGGCTGTCTGGCCCGAGGCCTCTACTGCCAAGGGGTTTGCCCGTGGCCTTGGCATGGTGTTCATGCCTGCTGATCCTGCGAAGCGGGTCCAGGCCCAAGCCTTCTGCGCTGAGGAAGCCCAGGCCCTCGGGTTGCGCAGCCTCGGCTGGCGCAGCGTGCCGGTGGATCCCTCGGTGCTGGGCCCCCTTGCCCGCAGCACGGCTCCGGTGATCGAGCAGTGGCTGCTTGGTTCGGATCTCGATGGGGATGCCCTCGAGGCCCTGCTGTTCAGGCTCCGTCGCCGCTGTGGCGATCGGGCCCGGTCGGTGTGGGGTGTGACACCGGGTGACCTTTACTTCGCCTCCCTCAGCAGCCGCACGGTTGTCTACAAGGGGATGGTGCGCTCGGAAGTCCTCGCCCGGTTCTACGGGGATCTCCGTGATGAGCGCTTTGCTGTGAGCTTCGCGGTGTACCACCGCCGCTTCAGCACCAACACCCTGCCCCGTTGGCCGTTGGCCCAGCCGATGCGCCTGCTCGGCCACAACGGTGAAATCAACACCCTGCTGGGCAATCTCAACTGGGCCCGGGCCTCGGAATCGTCCCTCGATGAGGTTTGGGGTGATGCCGCTCCCGATCTCAAACCGGTCGTGAATGCGGCCTTCAGTGATTCGGCCAACCTCGATGCCACCCTCGAGCTGTTGGTCCGCAGCGGCCGCCCGATCACCGAGAGCCTGCTCACCCTGGTGCCTGAGGCCTACCGCGATCAGCCAGCCCTGGACGACAAGCCGGAAATCCAGGCCTTTTACGACTACTCGGCCTGCACCCAGGAGCCCTGGGACGGTCCCGCCCTGCTGGTGTTCGCCGATGGCCGCAGCGTTGGGGCCACCCTCGATCGCAACGGTCTGCGTCCCGCTCGTTACTGCATCACCAGCGACGGCTTCGTCGTGATGGGCTCTGAAACCGGCGTGGTGGAGCTTGAAGAGAGCCGCATCATCGAGAAGGGTCGACTGGGCCCCGGTCAGATGCTGGCGGTGGATCTGGAAAACGGCCGCTTGCTCCATAACTGGGAGGTCAAGCAGGAAGTCGCCAAGCGCCATCCCTACGGGCAGTGGCTGGCAGAGCATCGCCGCAGCCTGGTGGCCCAGCCCTGGGGCCAGGAGCGCAACCTCGGCGATCTGGAACTGCTGCAACTGCAGACCGCCTTCGGCTTCACCGCCGAGGACTTCGATCTGGTGATCGAGGACATGGCGGGTGCCGGTAAAGAGCCCACCTACTGCATGGGCGACGACATCCCCCTGGCGGTGCTCTCCGACAAGCCCCACCTGCTGTACGACTACTTCAAGCAGCGCTTCGCCCAGGTCACCAACCCCGCGATCGACTCGGTTCGGGAGGCGGTGGTGATGAGCCTGGAGATGCACCTGGGCAAACGTGGCTCACCGCTGCGCCCTCAGGCTTCTGCGGCGGCAGTGCTGCATCTCGATAGCCCCATCCTCAACGAGGCTGAGCTGGCAGCTGTGGCTCAGCAGGGCATCGCCTGCGGCACCCTCTCCACGCTGATGGCGATCACTGACGGACCTTCGGGTTTGGCGGCGGCGGTGGAGCGGCTCAAGGCAGAGGCTGAGGCGGCTGTGCGCAGCGGTAGCCAGATCCTGGTGCTCTCGGATCGGGGGATCACCGCCACCACCACCTACATCCCACCTCTGCTCGCGGTGGGTGCGGTGCACCATCACCTGCTCAACCTCGGCCTGCGTCTGCAGACCTCCCTGGTGGCCGACACCGCCCAGTGCTGGAGCACCCATCACCTGGCCTGCCTGATCGGCTTCGGTGCCAGCGCCGTGTGCCCCTGGCTCACCTGGGAAACGGCGCGCCACTGGTTGGCGCAGCCCAAGGTGCAGACCAACATCGAGCGCGGCAAGCTGCCAGCCCTCACTGCGGATCTGGTGCAGGCCAACGTGCGTAAGGCCCTGGAAGACGGCCTCCGCAAGATCCTCTCCAAGATCGGTATTTCGCTGCTGGCCAGCTACCACGGCGCCCAGATCTTTGAGGCGATCGGCATCGGCGCCGACCTGATCGAGTTGGCCTTCAAGGGCACCACCAGCCGGGTGGCCGGCCTGAGCTTGGGCGAGCTCGCCAGTGAAACCCTGAGCTTCCACGCCAAGGCCTTCCCTGAGCTCAACCGCACCAAGCTCGAGTTCATGGGCTTCGTGCAGTACCGCACCGGTGGGGAGTACCACCTCAACAGCCCAGAGATGGCCAAGGCCCTGCATGCGGCAGTGGAGGCGGGACCCGGCTACGACCACTTCGCCACCTACAAGACCCTGCTGGAGAACCGCCCGGTCACGGCCCTGCGCGACCTGCTGGAGCTCAAGCCTGCCCCTGCACCCCTGCCCCTCGATCAGGTGGAGAGTGTGGAGAGCATCTGCGCCCGCTTCTGTACAGGCGGCATGAGCCTCGGGGCCCTCTCACGGGAGGCCCATGAGGTGCTGGCGGTGGCCATGAACCGCATCGGCGGTAAGAGCAACAGCGGTGAGGGTGGGGAAGATCCCGCCCGCTTCAAGATCCTCAGCGATGTGGATGGGGAAGGCCGCTCCGCCACCCTGCCCACCATCAAGGGCCTGCGCAACGGAGACACCGCCTGCTCAGCGATCAAGCAGATCGCTTCGGGCCGCTTCGGTGTGACCCCTGAATACCTGCGGAGCGGCAAGCAGCTGGAGATCAAGGTGGCCCAGGGGGCCAAGCCCGGTGAGGGTGGTCAGCTGCCCGGCCCGAAGGTGGACCCCTACATCGCCTGGCTGCGCAACAGCAAGGCGGGCGTGGCCCTGATCTCGCCGCCGCCCCACCACGACATCTATTCGTTCGAAGATCTTGCCCAGCTGATCCACGACCTGCACCAGGTGCACCCCGCCGCCAAGGTGAGCGTCAAGCTGGTGGCTGAGATCGGTATCGGCACCATCGCCGCGGGTGTGGCCAAGGCCAACGCTGATGTGATTCAGATCTCGGGCCATGACGGCGGCACCGGAGCTTCCCCCCTGAGCTCGATCAAGCACGCCGGTGGTCCTTGGGAGTTGGGCCTTACCGAGGTGCACCGCGCCCTGCTGGAGAACGGGCTGCGGGATCGGGTGCTGCTGCGGGCCGACGGCGGTCTCAAGACCGGCTGGGACGTGATCATCGCCGCCCTGCTCGGTGCCGAGGAATTCGGCTTCGGTTCGATCGCGATGATCGCCGAGGGCTGCATCATGGCCCGCGTTTGCCACACCAATAACTGCCCGGTGGGTGTGGCCACCCAGAAAGAGGCCCTGCGGAAGCGCTTTACGGGCATCCCTGAGCATGTGGTCAACTTCTTCCTCTTTGTGGCGGAGGAAGTGCGTCAACTGATGAGCGTCCTTGGGGTTGCTCGCCTGGAGGACCTGATCGGTCGCACCGAGATGCTCCAGCCCCGTGCCGTGCAGCTGGCGAAAACCAAGGCTCTCGACCTCTCCTGCCTGCTGGATCCCATCCCCCAGGCGGCAGATCGGAGCTGGCTGCGTCACGCCGCCGAGGCCCATGGAAACGGCCCGATCCTTGAAGACCAGCTCCTGGCTGATGCCGAGCTGCTGGCTGCGATCGAGGGCCACGGCCGCCTGGCCCGCACCCTGCCGATCATCAACACCGACCGCAGCGTCTGTGCCCGCCTCGGCGGCGAGATCGCCGCTCGCCATGGCAACACCGGCTTCCAGGGGCAGCTTGATCTCACCTATGAGGGTGCCGCTGGCCAGAGCTTTGGCGCCTTCACCGTGCAGGGCATGAACGTGCGCCTGGTGGGCGAAGCCAACGACTACGTCGGCAAGGGAATCAATGGGGGGCGCATCACGGTGGTGCCTCCTGCGGGCGGCAATGACCCCGGCAGCCAGGTGATCCTGGGCAACACCTGCCTCTATGGCGCCACCGGTGGCGAACTGTTTGCCCTGGGCCGCGCCGGTGAGCGTTTCGCGGTGCGCAACAGCGGTGCCCGGACCGTGGTGGAGGGTGCCGGTGACCACTGCTGTGAATACATGACCGGGGGCGTTGTGGTGGTGCTTGGCAGCACCGGCCGCAACGTGGCTGCCGGCATGACCGGTGGTGTGGGCTTCTTCCTCGATGAGGCCGGCGGGCTGGTGCAGCGGGTGAACCCCGAAATCGTGGCGATCTGCGAGCTCAGCACGCCGGAGCAGGAGTCCATGCTCAAGGGCCTGCTGGAGGCGCACCTGGAGGCGACCGGCAGCAGAAAGGCCGAAGCGATCCTCTCGGACTGGGCCAGCTGGAAGCCCCGCTTCAAGGTGCTGGTCCCTCCCAGCGAGAAGGCCAACGTGGGCCTGGCCGAGCGGGAGGTCGTGGCGGCCTGATCGGTTCGCCGCCTGTTTGGTTCGGTTGCTTCGCCTGGGGGTCGGTTCGTTCGACCTTCAGGTTCGGGTGTCGCGGCAGCCCCGACCGAGCGAACTCCATAGGTTCAGCGCATCCGCAACTGGCAGTGATGCCTCCCGAATTCGCCCAGCAGATCCAGCAGCTGTTCGCCCGCCAAATGGCCGTGGCTTTCCTTGAGCACTGCTCGGCTCTCGATGCTCCCGTCAGCCTGGTGAACCAGCGTCTCGATGAACTGGGGGATCCAGAGGCGGTGGCGGCTCTTGAGGCCGAGTTCCTCCTGGGAGATGCTCCCTAGCGGGGGTGCTGCTGCATCAGACGCTGCACCTCAGCGGCGTGATAGCTGCTTCGGGTCAGCGGGGTGCTGACCACCTGGAGGAAGCCCAGCTCCGCCTCGCCATGGTTCCGGTAGGCCGCAAATTGCTCGGGGGTGACAAACCGATCGACCGGCAGGTGCTTCGGCCCCGGCGAGAGGTATTGCCCGATGGTCACGATGTCGACCTGATGGCGCCGCAGGTCCGCCAGGGTGCCCAGGACCTCGTCGTCGCTCTCGCCGAGGCCCACCATCAGGCCTGACTTGCTATAGGCCTTGGGCCAGCCTTCGCGCACCCGCTGCAGCAATTCCAGGGACCGCTCGTAAATCCCCTGGGGACGGGCTTTTTTGTAGAGCCGCGGCACCGTTTCGATGTTGTGGTTGAGCACATCCGGGGCGGCGTCCATCACGGTGGCCAGGGCACTCCAGTCACCGCAGAAGTCGGGGATCAGTAGTTCGATCGTGGTCAGGGGAGAGCGCTGCCTGACCTGTTCGATGCAGGCCACAAATTGGCTGGCGCCCCCATCGGCCAGATCGTCGCGATTCACCGAGGTGATCACCACATGCTTGAGCCCCAGGCGGGCGACCGCCTCGCCCAGGCGCTGGGGTTCGCTGGCATCCAGCTCCCGGACGCTCTTGTCGAAGTCGATGTCGCAGTAAGGGCAGGCGCGGGTGCAGCCCGGCCCCATGATCAAGAAGGTGGCCGTGCCCCCCGCAAAACACTCGCCGATGTTGGGGCAGCTCGCCTCCTGACACACGGTGTTGAGCTTGAGGTCGAGCAGCAGATCCGCCACTTCGCCGATGCGTTCCCGCTGAGGAGCTTTGACGCGCAGCCAGTCGGGTTTCAGCAAGACGACGTACGTGGCCCGAAGGCCCCAAACAAGCTCTCAACTCTAGAAAGCCGGCGTTCCGCCATCTCCTACACTCCGCCCTATCGGGATGTAGCGCAGCTTGGTAGCGCACTTCGTTCGGGACGAAGGGGCCGCAGGTTCGAATCCTGTCATCCCGATTCTGATGGCGGTGCCTCGGGCTTGATGGCCGGCGCCTAGTTCAGCTCCGCTCCTGGGTAACCCCGGGGGGTCACCATGCGTCCGCCGCAGACGCGGCTTGTGCTGTTGCCCACCAGCACCAGGGTGAGCATGTCGACCTCCGCAATCGGCAACTCCGCCAGGGTGTGGAAGGAGACCTGCTCTTCTTTCCGCCCCAGTTGCCGGGCCAGAACCACGGGGGTGCTTCCTGGGCGCCCCTCCAGCAGCAGTGCCTGGGCCCGTTCGAGCTGCCAGTGCCTGCCTTGGGAACGGGGGTTATAGAGGGCCACGACAAAGTCCCCCTGGGCGGCTGCTTTGAGGCGCCGCTCGATGACCTCCCAGGGGGTGAGGCGATCGCTCAGGCTGACGGTGCAGAAGTCATGCATCAGAGGAGCCCCTGCGCGAGCGGCAGCAACCTGAAGCGCTGAGATGCCCGGATGGACCTGGAAGGCAGGCCTCTCGTCCTCTTTGAGGGCCATCCACTGTTCGAGGGCCAGCCCGGCCATCCCGTAGATCCCGCTGTCCCCTGAAGAGACCAGGGCCACAGTCACGCCCTGGCAGGCCAGCTCGAGAGCCTCTCTGCAGCGCTCTCGCTCCTGGGTCAGCTGGCCATCGCTGCGCAGTTGATCAGCCCGGCGCAGCGGTTCCAACAGATCCAGATAGAGGCCGTACCCCACCCAGATGCAGCTTTCCGCCAGGGCGGCTCGGGCATCGGGCGTCAGCAGATCCAGGCGGCCAGGCCCACTGCCGATCAGATGCAGGGTTCCCCGGTTGGGGGCCCACTGACTGGCGGCCTGGCTGATGGCAAGGGTGGCTGCGCCCTGTTCCCCCGCGGCGGCGTGTTCAATGCGCTTTTGCAGCAGCAACGTCGGCTCTGGCCCGGCAGCCAGCAGGGCCGCGGCTTCAGCGACGCTGGCGGTACCCAGCTCTGCAGCCACCACCGCTGATGGGTTGGGCACGTTCACCTGGGCTAGCTCCTCCGCCTTGAAACAGCGGAGGGGCCAGCCGCGCTGCTCGGCTAACGCCAACAGGGCAGGCTCATCCGCTTTGCGCTCGGCCGTGGCGATGCCGGCGATGGCCTCGGGGGCGAGGCCTTGATCTCGCAGGGCCTGCTCGAGGCATCGCTCCAACAGGCTCAAGCTTGTGTTGCGTTCGCATCCCATCCCCAGCCAGAGGCTGGGCGGGTGCCAGCAGCACCCACTCCCGTTGTTGACGCCAACCACCAGCTGGTGGTTGCTGGCTGGTTTGCTCTGCACCCCGGAGAGTCCTCGGAGCTCTTGCCAGCGCCCATTGCCGTGGCGATGCAGCAGGGCCAGGGGCTGCCCCTGGTGCGCCGCCTTCATCAAGCCATCCCAGTCACCCTGGCCCCGCCTCCAGCCCCAGGCCTCACCAAAGGCGTCGAGCGCGAGTCGCCCCTGGCTGGCACTGCTGCCGGTGACCACGGCTTCCCCCTGCAGTCGGCCTGCAATCGAGCGAGCCAGTGCCTCGCCGCCGGCCGCGTGGCCACCCAGGAGGGGAATGGCGTAACGCCCCTGGTCGTCCAGCACCACCACGGCTGGGTCTTCGCTTTTGCTCCCCAGGAGGGGGGCGACCAGCCGGGTGATGGCCCCGCAGGAGCCCACGACCACAAACGCGCGGGAGCGGTTCCATTCGCTCTGCAGCAGGGTCGAGAGCTCACCGCTCTGCCAGTGGTCTCCGTTTGGTGGTGTGGCGAGACGATCAATGTCGCCTGCCTCGAGCAGTTGCTGCAGCAGAGGCAGGGCGTTGGCACTGAGGCTGAAGCCCCAGCTCAGGCGTGGTGTCATCCGCCCAGCTTCGCCTTCAGCCCGGCCAGGGGCCCACGCGGCTGTGCCTCAACCAGAGAACCGTCTGCATTCACCAGATCACGGGCGGACCCGCTGAGCTTGCTGCTGGGTGCCACGGTCCCCTCTCTTGTCTCCCCCATCCGCTCGGCTTGGGAGAGGGGAGGCTCTTCCGCTCTGACTGCAGCTGGATCGGGTTGCTCCTCTGGGGTGATGACGGCAGGCGCCTCTGGCTTGGGTTCAGGGGTGCTGATTTCCGCTTCAGGAGCAGCCGGCTCCGGTGCAGTAGCCGGTTCAGAAGTCAGTTCAGAACCCACGTCCGTTTGCGTTCCCGGTGGGACGACCGCAGTCTTCGGCTCTGGTTGGGGCTCTGGTTCGGGCTGTGGTTCAGGGACAGGCTGGGGCGCTGGTACAGCGATGGGTGCAGGGTTGGCTTCCGGGGCAAGCGCGGGTTCAGGGGTGGGGAGAGGTTCACCGCTGAGGGCGGCCAGGTCGGCGCTGTTGAGGTTGGGGCTCTGCCAGAGGGGCCTTGGGGAGCCATCGATCACTACCTCCCGCACCAGGCTGTTGAAGGGCGGATTGAGCGGATCGCCGCGCCCATCGAGCAGCTCCAGCTGCACCGCATTGCTGCCCCGTTTGAAGCCCTTCAGCCACAAGGGGGTCTGCCGGTCCACGAGGAAGCTGTCTCCATTGATGCTCACGCGCAAGCGCCAGCGGGCATCGTCTTCTCTGAGGTGTTGCAGGGGCGCATCGATCAAGAGCCAGTCGATCAGCACTGGCTCGCTGTGCTGCTGATCATTCGGACTGGTGGCAATCAACTGAGGCGATCCCTGCACCGGCAGTTGGGATGCATTGCGGGCGACGCGGTGCAGCCGGATCTGAGCTGTTGCCCCAGGGGACTTAACGGCTTCACCCCAGGGGCGGGCTGCATAGATGGTCAGCCGATGGCTCCCGGGTGGCAGCTCCGGCATTACCAGAGCAGAGAGGTCTGAAGGATCGCTAACGCGCAGGGGTTCCTGATCGTCGATCTGCACAACAACATGCGGACCGAGGACCGTCCCGCCTGTGGGCACCAGGGGCCAGTCGTCCACCTTCATTCGCAGGGTCCAGGGACCAGCTGGAAGGGTGCTGTCATCGGTAGGGGAAAGCACGGCAACCTGCGGGGCTCGTTCATGGAGCCGCTCACTGAGTTGTTGCACGCCTCCGGGCGGTGCAACCTCCTGCAACTGCCCGCTGGGTTTTGAGGTGGCGGCTACCGATTGAGCCGAGAGGGGAGTGGACTTCGCCGGCGTTTTGCTGCAGCCCCCGCCCATCAACATCAGGACCGCCAGCACCATGGCCACGGCAGCTTTCGCGGCGGCCTTGAGTGGTGCGGCGTGCATGCGGTTGTCTCTCCCCGCCCGGCCTGAGCGACTGTCTGGAGACATTCTGCAGGTTTGCGGACTATTTGACCGCAAGGAGTGCTGGTTGAGCAATACAGAGATGGCTTGAAATAGCCTTTATTAGTTAAAAAAATAGGGCAAATCTGCGAAATCTCGCTGATTCTTTGCTCCCTCGAGAGCGCAGTCCCCGACTGGCGGCGCCTCGGATTGAACCTTTGTAACTGATGGGGCGAAGGGCTTGGAATCCGCTTTTATACTTCCGCCAGCGGTCCCCTATCTGGGGCCCCAAGCTCCAGCTGTGGCAAGCGGTTTCACGGTTTCGTGGACTTCTTTCCCGCTGGTGCCCATGGGCGGTTCGGAGGCTTCGGCATCCGGCTCCCATGGGGCCCACTGGTAGGCCCTCCGGCCTGCCTCAGGGGTGGACCCACCACCTCGACCCCGTCCCTCGAGGAACCTCTCGATGACCATCAGCCCACCAGAGCGTGGGAAAACGGCGAAGGCCCAGGTCGACCGGGTGAACAACCCGGCCACCTTCGAACTGTTCGGTAAGCCCGGCCATTTCGATCGCAGCCTTGCCAAAGGTCCCAAAACCACTACGTGGGTTTGGAACCTCCACGCCAACGCTCACGACTTCGATAGCCACACCAGCGATCTCGAAGAGGTCAGCCGGAAGATTTTTTCGGCCCACTTCGGTCACCTGGCTGTCATCTTTGTTTGGCTGAGCGGTGCCTTCTTCCACGGCGCCCGCTTCTCCAACTACTCCGGCTGGCTCGCCGACCCCACGCACGTGAAACCCAGTGCGCAGGTGGTTTGGCCTGTCTTCGGCCAAGAAATCCTGAATGGCGATGTGGGTGCCGGTTTCCACGGCATCCAGATCACCTCAGGCCTCTTCCATGTGTGGAGGGCCTGGGGCATCACCACCGAGACCCAACTCATGGCCCTGGCCATCGGTGCTCTGGTGATGGCCGGATTGATGCTCAATGCGGGCGTCTTCCACTACCACAAGGCAGCTCCCAAGCTCGAGTGGTTCCAGAACGTTGAGTCGATGCTCAACCACCATCTGGCCGGTCTGCTTGGTCTGGGTTCCCTGTCCTGGACGGGTCACCTGATCCATGTGTCCCTGCCCACCACTGCGCTGATGGACGCCATCGACGCCGGCAAGCCGCTGTCGCTCAATGGCAAGACCATCGCCACCGTGGCGGACATCCCCCTGCCTCACGAGTTCTTCAACCAGGACCTGCTGGCTCAGCTGTTCCCTGGTTTCGGTGCTGGCATCAACGCCTTCTTCACCGGTAACTGGGCGGCCTACAGCGATTTCCTCACCTTTAAAGGTGGTCTGAATCCTGTGACCGGCAGCCTGTGGATGAGCGACATCGCTCACCACCACCTGGCGATTGCTGTCCTGTTCATCGTTGCCGGTCACATGTACCGGACCAACTGGGGCATTGGCCACAGCATCAAGGAGATCCTCGAGGGCCAGAAGGGCGACCCCCTGCTGTTCCCCGCCTCCAAGGGTCATGACGGTCTCTACGAGTTCATGACCACCAGCTGGCACGCCCAGTTGGCTGTGAACCTGGCTCTGCTGGGCTCGCTGAGCATCATCGTTGCTCAGCACATGTATGCGATGCCTCCGTATCCCTACATCGGCGTCGACTACCCCACCCAGCTGTCGATCTTCACCCACCACACCTGGATTGGTGGCTTCCTGATCGTTGGTGCCGGCGCCCACGCCGCCATCGCGATGATCCGCGACTACGACCCCGCCAAGCACGTGGACAACGTGCTCGACCGGGTGCTCAAGGCCCGCGATGCCCTGATCAGCCACCTCAACTGGGTGTGCATCTGGCTCGGCTTCCACAGCTTCGGCCTCTACATCCACAACGACACCATGCGTGCCCTGGGCCGTCCCCAGGACATGTTCAGCGACTCCGCCATCGCTCTGAAGCCCGTCTTCGCGCAGTGGATCCAGGGTCTGCACGCCGCTGCCGCCGGTAGCACCGCTCCCAACGCCCTCGCCGGCGTGAGCGAAGTGTTCAACGGCACGGTGGTGGCCGTGGGCGGCAAGGTGGCCGCCGGTCCGATCCCCCTGGGAACGGCCGACTTCATGGTCCACCACATTCACGCCTTCACGATTCACGTGACGGTGCTGATCCTGCTGAAGGGTGTTCTGTATGCCCGCAGCAGCCGCCTGGTTCCCGACAAGGCGAACCTCGGCTTCCGCTTCCCCTGCGACGGCCCCGGCCGTGGCGGTACCTGCCAGGTTTCGGCTTGGGACCACGTGTTCCTGGGCCTGTTCTGGATGTACAACTCCCTGTCGATCGTCATCTTCCACTTCTCCTGGAAGATGCAGAGCGACGTGTGGGGCACCGTCAACGCTGACGGGTCTGTCTCCCACATCACCAACGGCAACTTTGCCCAAAGCGCCATCACGATCAACGGCTGGCTGCGTGACTTCCTGTGGGCCCAGGCCGCACAGGTGATCAACAGCTATGGCTCTGCCACCAGTGCCTACGGTCTGATGTTCCTGGGTGCCCACTTCGTCTGGGCGTTCAGCCTGATGTTCCTGTTCAGTGGCCGTGGCTACTGGCAAGAGCTGATTGAGTCCATCGTCTGGGCTCACAACAAGCT
>JAURGL010000002.1 GCA_030833825.1 Vulcanococcus sp. SFB_649D_100_25
CCCGTTGGGGTGAGCGTCTTGCCCGCAGGGGGGATCCAATCCTGCTGGCGGAGTGTGTGCCCGGCGGAACCACCACTGCCCTGGCGGTGCTGGAGGGGTTGGGGATCAAGGCGGAGGGGTTGGTGAGCGGCAGTCAGCGCCAGCCGGATCACCAGCTCAAGCAGGGGCTGGTGCGGCAGGGCCTACGGGCCGCAGGCCTGCATGCCCCCGGGGGGGCGCAGGAGGTGCTGGCGGCGGTCGGGGATCCGATGCAGGCCCTGGCCGCTGGGCTGGTTCAGGCGGCGGCTCTGGCGGGAGCTCCCCTGCTTCTGGCCGGGGGGAGCCAGATGGCCGCTGTTTTGGCCCTGGTGCTGGCGGCCACCGAGCCGGATCGGCGCCAACAGGTGGCCGATCTGGCGGCGGTCGTGACGACGGCCTGGCTGGCCCATGAAACCGGGAGCGATCTCAAGGGGCTGTTGGGGCGCCTCGCGGGGCGCTGGGGGGTGGAACCGCTGGGATTTGCCACCTCGCTTCGCTTCACAGGCAGTGACTGCACGGAGTTGCTCGCCTACGAGCAGGGCTTCGTCAAGGAGGGGGTCGGCGCGGGCGGCTTGGCGGCGCTCTGGCAATTGAGCGGACGGGCCACGCAGGATCTCCGCATCGCCTGTGAGCACGCCTGTGCGTTGCTGCGGCAGACCTAGGGTCTGGGGAACCGCCTGAAGCCGTGACCAGCCGGCGCCACGTTCTGCAGCTGCTCGGTTCCTCCGGGGCTCTGCTGGCCGCAGGAGGCTGCAGCCCCGCCGCACCGCCGGCCCCCACCCTCCTGGGGGTGAAGGGGCAGTTGCCGAAAGCCTGGCTCAAGCAGTTGCCCAGCCCCTGGCGGTCCCAGCTGCTGGAGGGGCCGCAGCAGGTGCTGGCCCTGGTGGAGCAGGGGACGGCGGAACCTGGGCTGCTGGCCCTCGGCGATGGTTGGGCCCAGCAGTTGGATCGCGCCCGGCTGCAGCCGCTGCAGGCGGAGGCCCTGCTTGAGGGGCTGGCCCCTTTTGCGGCAGCACCGAGCCGTCTGTTTGGCCCGCCAGGATCAAGGCCGGTGGCCTTTCCATGGGCCTTTGGTACCTGGCTGCTCCTGTTGCGCAACCGAGCCGATCTCGAGCGGCAGCGCAGCCGCGGCTGGGAGGTGCTGCTGGATCCAAGCCTCAGGGGGAAGCTGGTGTTGCCCTCCAGTCCGAGGGTGGTGATCGATCTGGCCCTGCGGCAGCTCGGACTGTCCAGCACGGATCCCGCCTCGCTGGAGGATCCACGGCTGCTCCAGCAGGTGCGTGAGCTGGTCAACCAAGCCCAGAGCCTTGATGAAAGCCAGGGGATCAATCTGCTGCTGGCCGGTGATGCGGAGGCGGCCGTTGTGCCGAGTCATCAGGCCATCCCCCTGCTGCAGAAGGATCCACGCCTGACTGCCGTTCTGCCGGACTCGGGTTCCCCGTTCTGGTGGCAGCTGCTGCTCAGGCCTGCCCCCCTCGGTTCCCTCAGTGATTCTCCGCCTCTGCCGCTGGAGTGGCTGCGGGACGGGTTCACCGAGCCGCTGGTGGATCGCCTGCTGGCGGGTGGTTGGGTGCCGCCATTGCCCCGACCTCAGCTCGAGGGGGTTCTGCGCCGCTGGCCCCCGCGCCTGCGGCCGCTGCTGTTGCCCCCGGAAGCGGTGCTAAAGCGTTGCTCGAACCTGGTGGCGTTCCCCCCCCTCGAGCGCAAGCGCTGGCAGGCCATCTGGGATCAGGCCCTGAGCGCCTAGCCCCAGAGACGGCGCCGCGGCGCCGCCGCTAGGCGCCGATGCGTGTCAGCGAGGAGATCGGGGATGGGCAGCTGATGGGGGCAGCGGGGCAGGCAGTCCCCGCAGCGCTCGCAGGCCGCGGCATTGACCTGCTCCCACCAGTGCCCGGCGCGGCCGATCAGGTTGTAGCGCTCTTCGGCGAAGGCCCGCATCCCATGGCCCGCATCCAGGTTCCGCAGCCGCAGCAGGGCTGGGATCGGGACCTCGTTGGGGCAGGGCAGGCAGGCCATGCATTGATGGCAGGCCTCCGGCCCCAGGCGGGCGGCACCGTTGCTCTGGAGGCGCTGCAGGGCGTCCCGTTGGGCAGGGCTGAGCCACACCCCGCTGCTGGGGGCAATGGAGGCAGCCAGCTGCAGATCACTGCCTTGGGCGGCCCCCAGGCTGAGGGTGGAGATGCCCTGATCCAGCAGGAAGCGATAGGCCAACTCCAGGGGGCTGAAGGGTGCGCAGTCCGCGATTAGGTCGGGCGATGGGGCATACAGCCGGCCTCCTTTGTCCGCCGGAGAGATGGCCAACACCCCCAGGCCCGCCTGCAGAGCGGCCCTGGCCAGGGGGATGCGTTGCTGATCAAACCAGTGGAGGTGAAGGCTGCAGAACTGAAAGCGCCCACTGTCGAGGGCCTCCGCGATCAGGTCGTTCCCGCCGTGGCTGGAGAAGCCCACCTGCCCCACCAGTCCCTCCGCCAGGGCCCAGCTGAGCAGGGCAGAGCCTTCACCACGCAGGGCCCACTCCAGGTGCTCGGGCCGGTTGAGCCCATGCACCGCCAGGTTGTGGAGCTGCGGCAGCCCCAACCGCTGAAGGATGTCCCGCAGCTGCGCCTGTCCCTCTTCCAGGCTGAGGCCAGGGAGAAGCTTGCTGGTGAGCACCAGATCAGCGGCCGCTTCGGGTTGCCGTTGCCGCAGATCAGTGAGGGCGAGCCCAAGGAATGACTCTGCGGGGCCATAGGCCGGAGCCGTTTCGATGTGGTTGATCCCGGCGTCCAGCGCCGCCTGGAGAACCGAGGCCATCTGAGCGGCACTCCCGGTGGCCCGCATCGTGCCGAGGCAAAAAGGGGAGACCGCGGGGCCTCGCCCAAAGGGGCGGCGCTCAGGCAGGGGTGTCCTCCTGGTCGTCGCTGATGGCTTCGCTGTCGCTCTGGGCTTGGTCGATGTGGCGCACCAGTTCAGCGGGGCTGATCCCGTCCAGGAAGCGGCGGAAGTCGGCGGCGTCTTCCGCATCGGCTTCGGCGTCCACAGGAATGGAGGCGTCGGAAACCACTTCCTCCAGCATCCAGATCCCGCTTTCGGTGCGCACCGCTAAGGCGATCGCGTCGCTTGGCCGGGCATCGAGTTCGTGTTCCTGCCCGTCGGCGCCGCTGAGCTTCAAGACGGCGCGGAATGTGCTGTCTTCGATGGCGTGAATGATCACCCGATCGAGCTGCAGACCTGCCACCAGCAGGAGGTCTGCCATCAGGTCATGGCTCAAGGGGCGGGGGGGAGCCTGGTCGCTGAGTCCCGCCATGATGTTCTGGGCCTGGGCCTGGTCGATCCAGATCGGCACCTGACGCCGGCCCGAGGGGTCCCTCAGCAGGACGATGGGGCTGCGGCTTGCTGCATCGAGGGCAATGCCGGCGACCCGCATTTCCACCATGGCTTGCCTGCCGTCCCTGCTGCCCGATTATGGCCAGGGTTGATCGGGCCACGGCATGTTCACAGGGCTGGTGCAGGCCATGGGTCAGCTGCAGCGCAGCAGTGGCGGTGTGCAGATCCAGATTCCTGCCGCCTCGGGCCTCGATCCATCCCAGTTGGCGCTTGGAGACAGCGTGGCGGTCGACGGGGTCTGCCTCACGGTCACGGAGCACTCCCCGTCCGGTTTTCGTGCCGATGTCAGCGAGGAAACCCTCTCCCGCAGCACCCTGGCGGCCAAGGCGGATCGTCGGGCCTGGGTGAATCTGGAGCCGGCCCTGCGGCTGCAGGATCGCCTCGGTGGCCATCTGGTCAGCGGTCATGTGGACGGCCTGGGCACGGTGGTGGCGGTGGAGCAGCAACCCGCGTCCTGGCGCCTCAGCCTGCGTTGGCAGGACCCTGCCTTCGGGCGTTACATCTGCGAGAAAGCCAGCGTGGCTGTCGATGGCATCAGCCTGACGGTGGCGGGATGTGCTGCGGATGGGTCTGAGTTCTGGATCGCCGTGATTCCCCACACCTGGGCGAGCACCACCCTGCAGGGCTTGAAGAGCGGAGACGCGGTGAACCTGGAGGCGGATCTGCTCGCGAAGTACACCGAGCGGTTGCTGGGGTCCAGCGCCGCCGCGCAGGCGGGGCCGCCATCCATCAGTGAGGCCTGGCTGCGGGATCACGGCTGGAGCTGACAACCCCAGATGCCATGCCTACGTTCCGGGGGTTCGTGTTCCCTCTGAACACCTCCATGGCTTTTGAGAATTCCGATCTCGATCTCAGCTCCTTGCGGACCTTCACCATTGCCGAGGGCATCCTGCTGCTCGTGCTCGGGGTGTTGGCTCTGGTCTTCCCGGTGATCGCCTCCGCCTGGGTCACGGTGATCGTCGCGATCGCCTTCCTGGTCGGGGGGATCATCGGCTGGGTTAACAGCATCAACCGCTCCCGCCGCCTGACCAAGTGGCATTGCTTCTGGCGTTTGGTGGTGTCCACGCTGTTTGTGGTGACCGGGGCCTGGATCATTCAGCAGTTCACCCGTGGAGTCGGGGAGGCTGCGGTTCAGGTGGCTGCCCTGGCCTTCGCGGTCGGCATCGTCTTCCTGGTGGAAGGTGTCGTGGCGACGATCGTGGCGCTCTCCCACCGTGAGATGGCCGGATGGGGCTGGGGCCTGGCCAATGGGATCGTGACCTTCATCCTTGGCCTGATCATCGTGACCATGCCGGGTCTGGCTCAGCTCACGGTGCTGGGGATCCTGGTGGGGATCAGCTTCCTGTTCAGCGGCATCGATTTGCTGGTGTTCAGCGCCGCCTTCCACGGCCCGGAAGACCGGGCCTGAAGGGTCCCGTCAGTCGATCGGGCTGTTGCCCTCGCCTTCCATGGGCAGCAGCCAGATCGATCCGGTTTCCTTGTGGATTTCAATCTTGAATTCCTGGCCCGGCTCAAGCCCCATGCGGCGGGTGTAGGCATTGCCGATCAACAGGTTGCCGTTGCCGTGGACGCGGGTGCGGAATTCGGCTTGGCGACCTTTGCTGCCCCCACCACCACTGGATGCGACCTGGCTGGGAAGGGTGTACCCCTTGGCCTCCACCAGGGCCCTGTAGAAGCTCTTTTTCAGCAGGCGGCCACTCGGACCGACATAACCACAGGCCCGGGCAATCTGATCTTCAGGGCGATTGCTCAATGAGCGCGCTTTATCAAGCAGCGCCTTGCCTTGCAGCATCTCGATTGGCTTGCTGGTCTTCTCTTCGACGAACACCGTGGGCGATGAGTGCTTCTGCGCTGATTGTGCCGATCACTTCAGTTCATCCGCAAGGGCAACTTGCACGAACTGTGATCAGGTTCGAATTCAGAGCAGATAGAGGATGCCGTAGAGCACGACCCAGATCCCATCCACGAAGTGCCAGTACAGCTCGGCAGCTTCCAAGGGAAAGAGGTTGTGGCTGCTGACGCGGCCGCCTGAGCGGGATTGCCACCAGACAATCAGGATCATCAAGCCCCCCAGCGTCACGTGCAGACCGTGGAAGCCGGTGATGGCGTAGAAGGTGCTGGCGAACAGGTTGTCCGTCAGACCGAAGGGAAGGGTGAAGTACTCCTTCATCTGCCCAGCCAGGAAGGCAAATCCAAACGCTGCTGTCACCAGTAGCCAGCGACGGGCCAGGGGACGGTTGTCCCGCTTCATCGCGGACCCGGCCCGATGGAAGGTGAAGCTGCTGGCCAGGAGCAGCAGGGTGTTGATGGTCGGAAGGACCAGCTCCAGCTCGTAGGAGGAGCCACTGGGCAGGGGGTTCACCGCCCGAAAGGTGAGGTAGGCGGCAAAGAAGCCCGCGAAGGTCATCCCGTCTGCCACCAGGAAGGTGGCAAGACCAAACATGCGGTGATCGGCGTGCGCTTCGTGCTGCTGCTCGCTGACGCTGGGGCTGGAGGTGGAGAGGGTGGTCATGGCTGCGCGTGAGCGTTAGGGGCGACGGTCGGGATCACCGAGGCGCCACAGTTCTGAGCCGGTGGTGGCTGCCAGCGGGACTTCTTCAGGTGCAACCCCATAGCCATAGGGTTCATGCACCAACGGGGCTTCCCCTTTCCAGTTCTCCACCGGCGGCGGGGAAGTGGTGAGCCATTCGGGGGTGAGGGCTCTCCAGGGGTTGTCCCCGGCGATGTCCCCGCGGAAGGCGCTGAGCACCACGTTCACCAGGAAGGGAAGGGTGCTGAGGGCCATCAACAGGGCTCCGGCACTGCTCAGTTGGTTCACCAGGGTGAATTGGGGGTCGTATTCCGCCACCCTCCGGGGCATCCCGTTCAGCCCCAGCCAGTGCTGGGGGGCAAAGCAGAGGTTGAAGCCCACGAAGGTGAGCAGGAAATGGAGCTTCCCGAGCGGTTCATTCAGAAGCCGTCCGGTGACCTTGGGATACCAGTGATAGATGGAGGCGAAGATCACGAACACCGTGCCCCCGTAGACGATGTAGTGGAAGTGGCCGACCACGAAGTAGGTGTCGTGCACGTGGATGTCGAACGGCACCTGGGCCAACGCCACCCCGGTGATGCCTCCGAACACGAAGTTCACGATGAACCCGCAGGAGAAGAGCATCGCCGTGTTCAGGGCGATGCGTCCGCCCCATAGGGTGGCCAGCCAGTTGAAGAATTTGATGCCGGTAGGGACGGCGATAAAGGATGTGGCAATCGTGAAAAAGAGCCGCATCCAGGGAGGGGTCCCGCTGGTGAACATGTGGTGAGCCCACACGATCAAACCGAGGAAGACAATCCCCATGATCGAATACACCATCGTGGTGTAACCGAACAGCGGTTTACGGCTGTGAACCGGAAGGATCTCGCTGACCAGGCCAAAGGCCGGCAGCACCATGATGTAGACGGCCGGGTGCGAATAGAACCAGAACAGGTGCTGATACACCACCGCATTCCCGCCCAGGCTTGGATTAAAGAAGCCGGTGTGGGCAATGATGTCGAAGCTCAGCAGTACCAGGGTTCCTGCGAGAACCGGTGTGGAGAGCACCACAAGGATGCTGGTCCCCAGCATGGCCCAGCAGTACATCGGCAGCTGCATCAGCTTGAGCCCGGGCCTGCGCAACTTCAAGATGGTGGCGATGAAGTTGATGCCCCCGAAGATGGAACTTCCCCCCAGCAGGAGAACGCTCAGGATCCAGATGATCTGACCTGTCGCAGGCGTGCTGAGGCTCAGCGGGGGATAGGCGGTCCAGCCGGACTGGGCTGCACTGGCGATGAAATAGCTGCTGATCAGCAGCAGTCCAGCGGGTGGAATCAGCCAAAAGGCCACTGCATTGAGCCGCGGGAAGGCCATGTCCCTGGCCCCGACATAGAAGGGGATGAGGTAGTTCCCGAATCCCCCATTCACCACGGGAACAATCCAGAGGAAGATCATCACCGTGCCATGCAGGGTGAGCACTTCGTTGTAGGTCTCGCGCGGCAGGAAGTCGGAGATGGGTGTGAGCAGTTCGGTGCGGATTGCCCCGGCGAGTGCTCCGCCGATCAGATAGAAGATGAAGCCACAGATCAGGTACTGCAAACCGATCACTTTGTGGTCGGTGCTGAAGCTCAGATAGCGCAGCCAGCCCTGGGGTTGCAGCGAGATCGGTTGTTGGGTTTCAGGGGTCAGGCTGATCGTCATGACTGCACCGGGGTGACGTCGCTGGCTGAGGCGATGGGGCTGTTCTGGTTGACCCAGGCCTGGAAGGTCTCGGGCTCATCAACGATCACGGTTGAGCGCATACCACCGTGATACGGACCGCAGAGTTCGGCGCAAACGATCGGGTAGCGGCCGGGGCGCGTCGCCGTGAAGCTCAGCAGGGTTGGCTGGCCAGGGATCACATCCTGTTTGAGGCGAAATTCTGGAACCCAGAACGCATGGATCACATCATTGGCCTGCATGTGCAGAGCGATGGGTTGGCCCGCTGGAACATGCAGTTCACCGGAAGTGATCTCTGCATTGGGGTAGTGGAAGATGAAGGCGAACTGCATCGCTGTGACATCCACGGTCAACGGGGCGATGCCGCTGTCTTGATCGAGGCTCACAGGGCTAATGCCGGCCCAGGTGTGCTCCTTGGAGGCCATGGCATGCATGCTGTGGTCGTTGAGGGGTGCCATTCCCCCCATCCGGTCATAGATGTCGTAGCTGTAGATGCCGACGAACAGAACCACCACGGCGGGGATGGCGGTCCAGAGAATCTCGAGGGGCAGATTGCCTTCGATGGCCGCGCCATCACTTTGATCTCCCTCCCGTCGCCGGAAGCGGACCAGGCTGTAGACGATCAGCCCGACGATCCCGACAAACAGGATCGTGCCAATGCTGAACAACACCTTGAACAACTCGTCGTAGACGGGCGCATTCGCGCTGGCGTCAACGGGAAGCAGGTTGATGTTCTGGCCAACCCAGAGGCCGGCCAGCACCAGCACCATGCCCGTGATCAGGGTGAGGATTGCGGCTGGGATCCGCATGGTCCTGAAAGCGATCGGGATCAGCCTATGGATGCCATCCGCAGAACGCGCCGTTCTTGCTGCTTTGCAGCAATCGCCTGGTTTCCCGTGAGGGAATCCTCACGGGTTCATCACTGATGGTGTCGCTTTGACCTGGGTTGGTCCCCGCTCCAGCGCTCATGGAGCGGCATCGTTAGTTTGACGCCAACCGCATCAGCAGCTGCTCTGTGGTGAGCGTCAGCCTCCAATCCAGTCGCGGTCGGCGCGATGGCCTCGCCGCCTTCAGCGCTCATCTGCTGGTGGCCCTGATTGCCCTGGTGGTGGTCGGCGGGGCTACCCGGGTGATGGAGGCGGGTCTGGCCTGCCCGGATTGGCCCCTTTGCTACGGCTCCTTCCTGCCTGGCCAGCAGATGAATCTGCAGGTCTTCCTGGAGTGGTTCCATCGCCTCGACGCCTTTGTCGTTGGGGTGGGCTTGCTGGTCCTGACGACCGTGAGTTGGTGGTGGCGTCGGGAACTGCCGCGTTGGTTTCCCCCGGTCGCCACCCTCGCCCTAGCACTTGTCGCAATCCAGGCCGGGCTGGGGGCACTGACGGTGACCCTGCTGTTGCCGTTCCCGGTTGTCACCGCACATCTGTTGACGGCCTTGTTGCTTGTGGCCTTGCTCAGCGGAGCGACCCAGGCCCTGTGGCGCTCAGCAGGGCCCTCGGAGTTGCGGCCTGCCAAGAGCCAATCCCACCGCTGGTGGTCCTGGTGGGCGGCCGGCTCTGCTCTGCTGGTGTTGGCTCAGTGCCTGCTCGGCGGACTGATGGCCACCCAGTGGGCCGCAGGGCGCTGCATCGGCAGCGGCGATGGCTGCGAGTGGTTGCTCCTGCATCGCCTCGGTGCCCGAGCTGTCGGGTTGCTGGTGCTCCTGCTGGCCGCGGTCTGGAGCTGGAAGCGCCCAGCCGATCGCTGGCTGGCGGCGGCTTCGGCCCTGATGGTGCTGCTGCAGATCGCCCTGGGGGTTCTCAGCCTGCGTTTCAGCCTCTCGGTGCCCGCCATCACCATTGCCCATCAGCTCGGGGCTGCCCTTTTGGTGGCCTTGCTGTCTGCCCTTGTGGTCCGCAGCGGGCCGGAGCTCATCCATGGCTAACGCCCAATCCCTCACCCGCGAGCAGGTCGTCCCCTCCCGGGCCAAGGTCGCCCTGCCCCCTTGGCTGGAGATCGCCAAGCCGCGGCTGATCCCCCTGCTGCTGGCCACGACCCTGGGGGGGATGGCGATTTCAGAGGGCTGGCCCCTGCCTCCCCTGCGGTTGGCCTGCACCCTGGGCGGCGGAGCCTTGGCTGCCGCTGCCGCAGGCGTGCTCAATTGCCTGTGGGAGCAGGAGCTCGATGGGCGCATGAAGCGCACCAGTGGTCGCGCTCTGCCATCCGGGCGGCTCTCCATTGGAACGGCCTTTGCGATCGCCGTGGCCCTCACCCTGTGTGCCGCCACCCTGCTGGTGGGTGGGGTGAATTGCCTGGCGGCGAGTCTGTCGCTGCTGGGGCTCTGCAGCTACGTGCTCCTGTACACGGTGGTGCTGAAGCCCCGCACCCCACAGAACATCGTCATTGGCGGGGTGGCCGGAGCGATCCCCCCCCTGGGGGGTGCGGCGGCGGCGACAGGCCACCTCGGTCTTGGGAGCTGGTGGCTGTTTTCCCTGGTGATGCTCTGGACCCCAGCCCATTTCTGGGCCTTGGCCCTGCTGCTCAAGGACGACTACCAATCCGTTGGCATCCCGATGTTGCCTGTGGTGAAGGGGAGCACCGCAACAGCCCGGGCCATCAGTGTCTATGCCCTGGCCACCGTTGTGTTCAGCGTCCTCGGTGTCTGGGCGCTGCCCGGTGGCGGCCTGCTCTACGGGCTGCTGTTGCTGCCGTTCAATGCGCGGCTCCTGCAGATGAGCGGGAACCTTCTGCAGAAGCCCGATGACATCCAATGTGCCAAGGGGCTGTTCCGCTGGTCGATCCTTTATCTCTTTGGGATCTGCCTGCTGCTCTTGCTGGCCCGCCTGCCCGCCGGGGAACAGTTCACCCGGCAGAGCCTTGATCTGCTGGCCATGGCCGGGTCCGGCAATGGAGCCTTCACCCTGGTTCCTGATCTGGTCGGTTGAACTTTCTAGAGTCACCTACTCATGTGGCTGAGCGGGGTCTGAGGCGGTGACCAAGGCGGCAACCCATCCGGTGCTGGAGCTGGAGAACGTCTGCAAGCGCTTCGGCAAAGGGGAGAAGTCCGTTGAGGCCCTACAGGGACTGACCCTGTGTGTTCCCCGCGGCTCACTGTTCGGGTTGCTGGGCCCCAATGGAGCGGGGAAAACAACCACCCTGCGGATCCTGGCCACCCTGCTGGCCCCCTGCAGCGGGAGCGTGCGGGTCGCAGGGGTGGATGCCCTGAAGGATCCCCGTCAGGTGCGGGAGCGCCTGGGGTATGTGGCCCAGGAGGTGGCCCTCGACAAGATCCTCAGTGGACGGGAGCTGCTCCAGCTCCAGGGAGATCTGTATCACCTGCAGCGCAGCCAGCGCGATCAGCGGATCTCGGAGCTGATTGAGCTGCTGGCGATGGGGGATTGGATTGACCGGCGCAGTGGCACCTACTCCGGCGGCATGCGCCGTCGTCTGGACCTGGCCTGTGGACTGCTGCATCGTCCGGAGGTGCTGGTGCTCGATGAACCCACCGTCGGCCTCGATATCGAAAGCCGTGCCGCGATCTGGGCGGTGCTACGGCAGTTGCGCGACCAAGGCACAACGGTCCTGCTCAGCAGCCACTACCTCGAGGAGGTGGATGCCCTGGCCGACCAGCTGGCGATCATTGAGGGTGGTCGTGTGATTGCCGCTGGTCAGCCGTCTGAACTCAAGGCTGCCTTGGGGGGCGATCGGGTCACCTTGCGGGTGCGTGAATTCAGTGATGAGCCCGAGGCCCTGCGGGTGCAGCAACTCCTCCAGGACTGCCCGGGGGTGCGTCAGGTGGTGGTCAACCGGGCCCAGGGTTATTCCCTGAACCTAGTGGTTGAACATGACGGCGTGGTGGAGCAGTTGCGGCGTCAGCTTGCGGAGGCCCAGCTGCCCGTCTTCGCCCTGGCCCAGAGCCGCCCCAGCCTGGATGACGTGTATCTGCAGGCCACCGGTCGCACCTTGATGGATGCCGAGTTGGCCGTCGCCGGCAGCAGGGACCCCAAGGCCGAGCGCAAACAGTCGATGCGCTGATCGCTTCTTCGTTCTCTCCCTTTGTTCGATTGCTCCGATCCCGATGACCAGCGCCACCCCCTCCCTGCTTAGCCCTGACGCCGCTGCGGCCGGTCACCGTTCCCCCCTGGCCGATCTGACGCAGGAAACCCTGGCCCTAACGAGGCGCCTGTTCCTGCAGCTGGCGCGCAGACCATCGACACTCGTGGCCGGGGTGCTGCAACCCCTGATCTGGTTGATCCTGTTTGGGGCCCTGTTCGCCAATGCCCCAGAGGGACTGCTGCCGGAAGGGATGAGCTACGGGCGTTTTCTGGGGGCAGGGGTGATCGTCTTCACCGCCTTCAGCGCAGCCCTCAACGCGGGTCTGCCGGTGATGTTTGACCGTGAATTCGGTTTTTTGAATCGCTTGCTGGTAGCACCGCTGCGGTCCCGTAGCTCGATCGTGCTGGCTTCGGTGCTCTACATCACCTCCCTCAGCCTGGTGCAGAGCGTGGCGATCATGGCCACCGCCTGGGCCCTGGGTTATGGCTGGCCTGGCGGGGCTGGATTGCTGCTGGTCCTCTTCACCCTGCTCCTGCTGGTCTTCGCGGTGACGGGCCTCAGCCTTGGGCTGGCCTTTGCTCTGCCCGGGCACATCGAGTTGATTGCAGTGATCTTCGTGGCCAACCTCCCGCTGCTGTTCGCCAGCACCGCCTTGGCCCCGCTGTCGTTCATGCCGGCCTGGCTGGGCTGGCTAGCGGCCCTGAATCCCCTTACCTTCGCGATTGAACCCATTCGTGCTGCCTACGCCGGCCACTTCTCCCTGTCCGCGGTTGTGTTGGAGGCTCCCTACGGGGCCGTCAGTGCCGCCGGTTGCCTCGGGGTTCTGGCTGCTTTGGCACTCGGGTTGTTCCTGCTGATCCGCCCGTTGCTGGATCGCAAGCTCGCCTGATTGTTTGTTACCCCCCTCTGTGGCTCAGCGACCCCCCGCCCCCCTGTCTCCCCAGGCCCGCCGTCAGGCCCAGCAGCAGGCGCTCCAAGCCACCCTGGCCCGCCGTGATCCGGCCGCTTTCTCGGCCCTGCTGGCGCAGTGGGCCCATCGCCGAGGGGTCGCCAGTCTTCAGCCTCTCCTGCTGGAACTCGGCAGCAGTGATCCTGATGGGGTGTTCTGGTGGAACGCCTTGCAGGACGAGCTGCAGCCGGCTGATCCCATCCCCTCTCCTGTCGAGCAAGCGGAGCTGACACCCGAGCCTGAGCCTGAGCCTGAGGCGATCAACCCCCAGCCACTGCTCCGGGTCCTGCCGAAGGTTGCCAAACTCTCGCGCCCTGCACCCGCCCCCACCCATCCGGGGCTGGCTCAGTTGCGCACCTGGCTTCCGGATCAGGAGGCCCCCCGTGCTGCCTGAGCGCCAGGACTTGCAGTCGGGATTGATCGTCTCGGTTCAGGCCCCGGAGGGTTCCCCGATGCGGCATCCCGATGTGATCGCTGCCATGGCCGAGGCCAGCTTGAACAACGGGGCTGTGGGGGTGCGGCTTGAGAGCCCTGAGCACATCGGGGCCGTGCGCCGCCGTTGCCCGAAGGCCTTGATTGTGGGCCTGTGGAAGCGCACCTTCCCTGGCAGTTCCGTTTACATCACCCCGAGCTGGCCTGAGATCCAGGCGGTGTGGTCAGCGGGGGCTGATGTGATTGCCCTTGATGCCACAGAGCGCACCCGACCCGGTGAAGAGGATCTGGCCCAGTTGATTGCTCGCGCCCGATCCGAACTCGGTGCCGTGTTGATGGCCGATGTGGACAGCATCGAGAACGGCCTCAGGGCTGCCGAGCTGGGCTGCCATTGGGTCGGGACCACCCTCTACGGCTACACGGAAGCGACTGCCGCGGCGAAGCCCCCGGCCTGGTCGCTGTTGGGACCATTGCGTCAGCAGTTGCCCGCCGAGGTGCTCCTCGTGTGTGAAGGGGGAATCGCCAGCGCTGAGCAGGGCCGCCGCGCGCTCGCGGACGGGGCAGATGCTGTGGTTGTGGGGACCGCGATCACCGGGGTTGATCTGCAGGTGGCTGCCTATCGGCGTGCCCTGGCTTCATAGGTTCTGGAAACCTTTCTGAAGCGAAGCTGCTGCGCTTCCTGCTGAACGCAAACTAAAGGAGTCTCAGCGGTCTCACCGGAGGTGCGCCATGACCTCCCAGAAGGTTGTCCCCATGTTTTCCCTCGTGGTGGGTGGGCTGTTTATGGCCACCCCCATGGCGGGGTTCCCGATGGCTGATCTTGAAGCCCTGAACCGGGAGCTGGGCCGCTTGTGCAGCAGCCCGCCCCCAGAAGCACTGACGGTTTGCCGGATCCATGCCCGTCTGATTCGGGCGATGTAAGCCGGCTAACGGCGTGGGCTCACATCATGCCGGGCATGCCCATACCGCCCATACCGCCCATACCGCCCATACCGCCCATGTCGCCGCCAGGTGCAGCTGCGGCAGGAGGCTCGGGCTTGTCGGCGATCACAGCTTCGGTGGTGAGCAGCAGTGAGGCGATCGAGACCGCGTCCTGGAGGCCGAGACGCACCACCTTGGCGGCATCGAGGATGCCAGCGGTGAGCAGGTTCTCGTAGTTGCCGGTGGCGGCGTTGAAGCCTTGACCGCTGCTGCGCACTTGATCGGCCACCACGTTGGGGTCGTAGCCCGCGTTCGCGGCGATCTGATGCAGGGGGGCGGAGAGGGCACGTTGCACAATCTCCACGCCGGTGCGCTCATCACCGCTCAGTTGTGCGGCAAGCCCATCGAGGCCAGCCGCCAGCTGCACCAGGGTGCTGCCACCGCCGGCGACGATGCCTTCCTCCACCGCAGCGCGGGTGGCATTGAGGGCGTCTTCAATGCGGAGCTTGCGGTTGCGCAGTTCGGTTTCGGTGGGGGCTCCGACCTTGATCACGGCCACGCCGCCGGCCAGCTTGGCAACGCGCTCCGTCAGCTTCTCGCGGTCGTATTCGGAGTCGGTGTTCTCGAGTTCGCGCTTGATCGCAGCAATCCGGTCGCGGACGGCGGCCTGATGGTCTCCGCTGGCCACGATCGTGGTGTCGTCCTTGCTGATGGTGATGCGGCGGACATTGCCCAGATCCTCAAGCCCCACTTTGTCGAGGGTCATGGCCCGGTCTTCGCTAACCAGGGTGGCGCCGGTCAGGATCGCGATGTCCTGGAGCATGGCCTTGCGGCGGTCGCCGAAACCAGGGGCGCGCACGGCCGCCACCTGGAGGACACCACGGTTCTTGTTGACCACCAGGGTGGCCAGGGCTTCGCCGTCGACTTCCTCGGCCAGGATCACCAGGGGCCTGCCGGCCTTGGAGACCGCCTCGAGCACCGGCACCAGATCGTTGATGGCGCTGATCTTGCGATCGGTGATCAACAGCAGGGCGTTGTCGAATTCGCAGACACGCCGATCGCCATCGGTGACGAAATAGGGGGAGCTGTAGCCGCGATCGAAGGCCATGCCTTCGGTGATTTCCAGCTCGGTTGCCAGGCTCTTGCTCTCCTCGACGGTGATGACGCCATCGGCGCTCACCTTCTCCATGGCGTCGCTGACCATGCGACCTACTTCCTCATCGCCGCCGGAACTGACGGTGGCCACCTGACGGATGGCGTCTCCGGTAACGGGGGTGGAGCGATCGGCAATGCCCTGCACCACCTGGGCCACCGCCTTCTCCATGCCGCGGCGCAGATTCACGGGGCTGGCACCGGCGGCGACGTTGCGCAGGCCTTCCCGGGTCATGGCCTGGGCCAGGACCGTGGCGGTGGTGGTGCCGTCTCCGGCCTTGTCCTTGGTCTTGGTGGCGACCTGCAGCAGCAGCTTGGCCCCCAGATTCTCGAAGGGGTCTTCGAGTTCGATTTCACGGGCGATGGTGACGCCGTCGTTCACCACATCGGGGGCGCCGAATTTCTTCTCGAGGACCACGTTGCGGCCCTTGGGACCGATGGTCACCTTCACCGCATCGGCCAGGGCATTGACGCCACGCTCAAGGGCGGCGCGGGATTCATCGGAGAAGGAGAGCAGCTTGGCCATCTCGGGGGGCTGTTCGCACTGGAGTGGCTACAGGCTCCCATGACGGGGTGGCCGCTGGCTTGTGGGGAAAGCCGAATGAACAGGCCGCTCGTCAAAGCCGTATCCCGCTGCAGCCGATAGGGTTTGCCCCATGCAGGACAGCATCAGCGACACCCTGGTCGAGAGCTTCGCCGTACCGCTCACCGAGGCCCTGGCCGATCCGGGTGCGGGGAGCAACGTGATGGCCTTTCTGCTGGTGGCCGGTCTCGGCCTGGGGATGGCCCTGATCTATGTCCCGCTGCGTCTCTTCTTGACCATGACGGAACGCAGCCGCCGGCTGAAACTGCTTCAGCGGATTCGGCGACTGCGGGAGGAGTTGGCTCAGCCGCTGCAGAGCTAGCGCAT
Organism: Vulcanococcus sp. SFB_649D_100_25; assembly: GCA_030833825.1. Classification (GTDB taxonomy): domain Bacteria; phylum Cyanobacteriota; class Cyanobacteriia; order PCC-6307; family Cyanobiaceae; genus Vulcanococcus. The sequence goes on from JAURGL010000002.1 coordinate 16,009, forward strand.
CACCATGCCGCCATCCACCTGCAGGACCTGACCGGTCATGTAGGCGGCGGCAGGATCGGAGGCCAGGAAGCGCACGGCGCTGGCCACCTCAGCCGGCTGTCCCATCCGGCCCATGGGAATGGCCTTGAGGATCGGCTCTTTATCCAGTTCAGCGGTCATGTCGCTCTCGATGAAGCCTGGGGCCACGGCATTCACCGTGACGCCTCGGCTGGCGAATTCGGCCGCACTGCTGCGGGTCAGACCGATCACCCCGGCCTTGGCAGCGCTGTAGTTGGCCTGCCCGGGGTTGCCCATCAACCCCACCACGGAGGTGATGTTGATGATGCGGCCGGCCCGGGCTTTGAGCATGGAGCGGCTGACGGCGCGGGTGCAGAGGAAGACCCCGCTCAGGTTCAGATCGATGACGCTCTGCCAGTCGGCAGTTTTCATGCGCATCAGCAGGCCGTCGCGGGTGATCCCCGCGTTGTTCACCAGCACATCCAGGCGCCCTTCCTTCTCCAGGACAGCCTTGATCAGGCCTTCCACCTGCTCCTCATCGGCAACGTTGGCCTGATGGCTCCAGGCCTGTCCGCCGGCGGCCTGGATCTCGCCCACCACCGCTTCTGCCGCGGTTGGGGAGCTGGCGTAATTCACCACCACCGTTGCCCCTGCTGCGGCGAGCTCCTTGGCAATGGCCGCACCGATGCCGCGACTCGCTCCCGTGACCAGAGCAACCTGACCGCTCAGGGGGGTGGCGTCTGACATGGAACGTGCGTTGAGGTCCGGCCAGGCTAGGCGGGCATGCTTTCCACGCCGGCCAGGGCGTTGCCGAGCAGTTCGCCAAAGCGGTGCAGTTGCCGTTTGCTGCCCATCACCACCAGCAGTTGCCCAGGCGCCAGCCGGATGTCACCCCCCGGATTGGCGATCAGAGACTCCACGGATCCTGTGCTCAGCTGACTGGCGGCGGGGTTGCGGATGGCGAGAACCAGGGCCCCGCTGCGGCGCCCCAACTGAAGCTCCGACAGGCTGGCCCCATTGAGATCCCCCAGGCGGTCGGGGTGCTCACTGAGCAGAAACTCCTCCACCTCACAATCGCTGCCGGCCAGGAGCTCCATGAAGGTGACCGCCAGGGGGCGCAAGGCCGTTGCCGCCATGGCCCTCCCCCCGGCTACATAGGGGCTCACCACCTGATCGGCGCCGGCCAGGCGCAACTTGCCTTCCGCCTCTTCGCTATCGGCCCGGGCGATCAGGCGGGCGTTGGGAGCAAGGCCTCGGGCGCTGAGGATCACGTAGAGGTTGGCCGCGTTATTCGGCAGGGCCGCCACCAGGGCACGGCAGCGGTGGATGCCGGCTTCCTCGAGCGTTTCATCGAGGGTCGCGTCGCCCTGAAGCACGGTCAGGCCCCTTTGTTGGGCTTCATCGATGCGGTCGGCATCGTTTTCAACCACCAGGAGCTGGATGTTTTCCCCGCAGAGCTGCTCGGCAATCTCCCGTCCGATTCGGCCGTAGCCGCAGAGGATCACGTGCTGATTCATCGAACGCTGCAGCTGCTGGCGGTAACGCCGCTCGCGAAGGCGGCGGAAATAACCGGAATTCGTTAATTCCAGCAGCTTCTGCAGCGTTTGCTGCACCACCACCAGTCCGCCCACCAGCAACAGGGCGGTGACGACGCGACCACCGCTGTGCACCAAAGGGGTGTGCTCGTCACTGAAGCCCAGGGTGCTGAGGGTGATCAGCACCATCCAGTAGCAATCACCCCAGTCCCAGCCCTCACTGATGCGGTAGCCCACGGCACCGGCGTTGACCACCAGGGTCAGAGCCAGCACTGGGCCGGCCCAGGGGAGTTGATCCAGGAGACGGCGCAGGGGGGCCAGGGGACCCCGGTAGCGCGGGCGGATTGGTCCTCGGCGGCGGCGGGTGGTCATCCCAGGCCGAGGGCCTGCAACACCGCACTGGGTTCAAGGCTGTGGAGCGATCCTGCTTGGCCCACCGCTTTGACCCCTTCGCGCTGGGGCAGAGCCTCAGGATCAGCGCCGATCGCCACCAGGGGCATCCCGCTGAACAGGGCCAGGGCATTGCTGAGGGGATCGCTGCTCAAAACGACGTCGCAGTTCGCCATTTGACAGGCACGCTCCATCAGCGATCCCGAGCTGGCCTGCACCACCCGCAGATCAGGCAGCTTGCTTCGAATCGCAGCCGGTAGGGCCTGCCACTGATCAGCGGGCCAGTCCTGATTGGCGCCCGATGGGGAGAGCAGCAGAGCCGGTCCCTGGCCGCTGGGCATCGCGGCGGCAGCCTTCTCCAGGGAGGCTTTAGGCAAGGACAGGCGGAACTGCGCGGCGTCGAGCTCGATGCCGAGGGGTCGCAGAAAGGCCGCCATCGCTTGCGGGGGCCAGCCGCCGCCGGCCGTCACGGTGCTTGTGGCGGAGAAGCCGCCGGCCGCCACCCGATTCGGGATATGGCTCATCGAGAGCATCAGGTCCACCTGCCGGCCCTGGGCCAGGTTGATGCAGGCCTGGAAATCCGGTTCCCGAACGTTCCCGAGCAGATTGGCCCAATCCGCCAGGCTCGGGCCGTCGTCAAAGCTGAAGGGAATCACCTTCTCGAGCGCCGGTAGCAGGGACCAGGCGCCGGCGGCCTTGGGGTCGCAGGCCACCTGAACCTGAGCTTTCAACGTTTCTGCCACCTTTGCTGCCGCAGGCAGCACCTGCAATTGCTCAGAGAGGCCACCGGGAACCAAAAACAGAACGCGCATGGCTGCCGGTGGCGTGGGCGGATCGCAGGCTGATTGTATGTAGGTCTGATTACTCAGTTTTTCAGGAGCGGCTGATGCATTTGCTGATTGCCTGCGCCGGCAGCGGTCGTCGCATGGGGGCTGAGCGCAACAAGCTGCTGCTGGAAGTCTGTGGTCGTCCGGTGCTTGCCTGGACCCTGGATGCCGCCTTGGCGTCCACCAGCGTGCGCTGGATCGGGATCGTCGGGCAGGCGGTGGATCGCGCCGACATCGAGCAGTTGGTGTCGGCTGCCAGGGCCCAGCTGCCGGTGGTCTGGATCCAAGGCGGTGAGACCCGCCAGGATTCCGTCTGCAACGGCCTGGCCGCCCTGCCGGAGGGGGCCACATCCGTCCTGATCCATGACGGGGCCCGCTGCCTGGTGGATCCCGCTCTGATTGATCGCTGCGCAGCGGCGGTGGATGCCGGCGATGCCGTGATCGCGGCGGCCCCAGTCACCGACACGATCAAGCGGGTGGATGCGGCGGGGGTGATTCAGGACACGCCCGATCGCTCCGTGCTCTGGGGTGCTCAGACGCCCCAGGGTTTTGCCGTCGAGCGCCTCAGGCAGGCCCACGCCCAGGCTCGGGCGGAAGGGTGGAGTGTCACCGACGACGCCTCCCTGTTCGAGCGTCTCGGCTGGCCGGTGAAGGTGATGGAGTCATCTCCCTCCAACATCAAGATCACCACCCCCTTTGACCTCACCATCGCCGAGGCGGTTCTGGCGGGTCGCTAGAGCAGCTCCAACGTTCCGCAGCCCCCATCGAGCCGGGCCCTGCGGCCCAACGGCAGGGCTGCATTGCCGCAGTCATGGCCAAAGGGCAGCTGCCCCACGACGGGGATCCCTAGGCCCTCCGTGCGCTCCCGCAGCACCTGCTCCAGCGTGAAGCGGGACCGGTCGTTGGCTGCGCTCTCCTCCCGGGCGTCATCGTCCTCGCAGTCGCTGAAGCTGCCGAAGCCAATGCCCGCCAACCGTTGCAGCACCCCTGAAAGCCTCCAGTGGGTGAGCATGCGATCAATCCGGTAGGGGGCCTCGCCCACGTCCTCCAGCAGCAGGATCGCTCCCTGAAGGTCAGGCCAGTGGGGGGTGCCCAACAGATGGGTGGCCACGGTGAGGTTGCCCACCAGCAGGTGCCCTTCGGCCAGGCCACCCCCCCAGCCGCTGCCCTGCAGTGGGGGCAGGCTCGATCCGAACAGCAGGGACTTCAGCCGCTCCTGACTCCAGAGCGGCTCCGCAGCCAGTGTTGTGAGCATCGGTCCGTGGATGCCCCCAGGGATCCCGGCGGCCTGTCGCGCCCAGAGCAGGGAGGTGACATCGGAGAAGCCCAGGAGCCAGTGGGGGCGTGCTTGCTCGCCCACTGACTCGGGCTTCTCCAACAGTCGGGCCGATCCCCAGCCGCCGCGAAGGCAGGCCAGCAGAGGGGCTTGCGCCTGTAGGTCATTCAGACGTTCAGCGTCGGAGCCGGCGTAGTAACCCCAGCTCCGAAGCGGTTGGGGGTGGGGGGCCACCTCCAGGCCCCAGCCTTCGACGATGGAGATCCCCGCTGTGAGGCGCTCCAGGGCCTCGGGCTGTAGGGCTGAACTGGCAGCGACCAGTTGAACCCGATCGCCGATCTGCAGAGGGCTGGGCCAGGGGACGGGGCTCATGGCAGCACCGTCCAGCTGCGCCCGATCACCAGGGCCAGCAGGAGCAGAGAACCCAGAAACACCTGATGGCGGAAGTGTTGGCCGAAGCTGGATCGAGGCAGGTCGACCCGGCGCAGCCGCAGGCTTTCCCGCAACTGTCCGGCGCCCGCCACCGCCCAGAGGGCCCAGAAGGGGACGCCTACCCCCTGGAGTGCGGCGCCAAGGCCGAGCAGCAGCAAGCTGCCGAAATAACAGAGGCCAACGGCCATCGGGGCCCGGGCCCCCAGGCTGAGGGCGCTGCTGTTGACCCCGACTCGGCGATCGTCATCGCGATCGGACATGGCATAGACCGTGTCGAAACCGAAGGTCCACAGGAGCGTGGCCAGCCAGATGCAGGCCAGGGGCCAGCCGCCGGAGAGGGAGCTGCTGGCGGCAGCCCAGGGGATCAGGACGGCAAAGCCCCAGCAGAGGGCGAGCACCGCCTGGGGGTAGGGAAACCAGCGCTTCGCCGAGGGATAAAGGAGCACCGGCGGCAGCGCCGCGATTGACAGCAGCAGGCAGAGGTTGCGGCTTGCGGCCGGTAGCCCCCAGATCACAACAGCCAGGGCCACCAGCAGGCAGAGGAGCAACAGGACGGCCGCTCCGACCACGCCGATCTGCCCGCTCGCCAGCGGGCGTTGACGGGTTCGCTCCACCAGCGGATCAATGCGGCGATCCCAGAGGTCATTGGCGACGCAGCCGGCTCCACTCACCGCCAGTCCCCCGAGAACGATGGCCCCCACCAGGGCGCTCGAAGGAGGGCCCTGGGGCAGCAGCCACAGGCTCCAACCGGCTGGGATCAACAAAATCAGTCGCCCACTGGGTTTGTCCCACCGCAGTAGGCCAATCCAGGCCCGCAGGAACGCCATCAGTCCAGTTGCGGCGGCCAAGACGCTGTTCACACGGCGGGGGCACCCTAGGTCTGCTGAGCGGGCCGGCAGCAGTGCGAAAGTGGCTGCGCGCCTGAAACCGGCCTGTGAGTGAAGCTCCCAGCGGCACGATCCGCCCGGTTGCGGGCATCGATATCGGCACCAATTCGATCCACCTGCTGATCGCCGGGGTGGACCCGGAGCTGCGCAGTTTTTCGGTCCTGCTCACGGAGAAATCCACCACGCGCCTGGGGGATCGCGATCCCCAGAGCGGTGATCTCACGCCCGAGGCGATCGAGCGGGCCTTCACCACCCTGCGCCACTGCCGCGAGTTGGCCGCGAGCCACGGGGTGGCCCTCGCTGATGTGGTGACCGCCGCCACCAGTGCGGTGCGCGAGGCCCCCAACGGCCGCGAGTTTCTGCAGTCCATCCAGGAACAGCTGGGCCTGGATGTGGACCTGGTGAGTGGTCCGGAGGAGGCCCGCCTGATCTACCTCGGCGTTCTCTCGGGAATGGCCTTTGGGGATCAGCCCCACGTGATCGTTGACATCGGTGGAGGGTCAACCGAGCTGGTGTTGGCTGATGCCTCCGATGCCCGCGCCCTCACCAGCACCAGGATTGGTGCGGTCCGCCTGCAGCGCGATTTCGTGCGGGAGGAACCCATCCCCCCGAAGCGGGTGGCCTTCTTGCGGGCCTTCATCCAGGGGGCTCTGGAGCCGGCGGTCCTCAAGGTGCGGCAGCGCCTGAACCCTGGGGAAAAGCCGGTGTTGGTGGCCACCAGCGGGACGGCCATGGCGGTGGCGGCGATGGCCGCCCAGGAGGAGCCAAGACCTCCCCTGCGGATGCAGGGCTACCGGGTCAGCCGCGCCAAGTTGGATCAACTGGTGACGCGTCTGCTGGTCATGACGCCGGAGGAGCGCCGGGCTGTGCCGGGCCTCAATGAACGTCGCGCCGAAATCATCGTTCCTGGGGCCCTGATCCTGCAGACCGCGATGAGCATGCTCGGGGCCGACGAGCTGGTGATCAGTGAACGGGCCCTGCGGGAGGGGCTGATTGTCGATTGGATGCTGCGCAACGATCTGATCGTTGATCGCTTCAGCTTCCAGAGCAGCATTCGTCAGCGCACGGTCCTGCATCAGGCCCAGCGCTACGGGGTGGATCTCTCCCGCTCTGAGCGGGTGGCTGGCTTGGCCTTAAGCCTCTATCAGCAGAGCCATGGGGTCCTCCATCAAGACGATGGCCAGGGCCGACAGTTGCTCTGGGCCGCCGCGATGCTCCATAGCTGCGGGCAGCACATCAATGTTGGGGCCTATCACAAGCACACCTGGTATCTGATCCGTCACGGCGACTTGCTCGGCTATTCCGACAGCGAGCACTTGATGGTGGCTGCGATCGCCCGCTACCACCGCCGCTCTCTACCCAAAAAGCGGCATGAGTCCTGGCAGCTCCTCGATGGCAGGGAGCAACGGCGCACCGTGGCGGCGATGGCCTTGTTGCTGCGTCTGGCGGTGGCTGTGGACCGGCGCCCCCAGCCGGTGCTGGCGGGGCTCACGTTGGAGCGCCAGTCCGAGAGCTGCGTTTCGATCACCCTGAAGCCCGCTTCCCCTGAGCTGGATCTCAGCCTGGAGCGCTGGAGTCTGCGCTCCTGCGCGGCTGCCGTTGAGGAGGCCGTGGGGCTGCGACTTGAGGTGTCTTGAGATCAGCTGCGGCTTGCAGGTATGCAGCAAGCTGCAAGATTGGCTGCTTGATTAACAACCAGGTGTCTCAAATCAATGGGCGATACTGGATTCGAACCAGTGACCCCTTCCGTGTGAAGGAAGTGCGCTACCGCTGTGCTAATCGCCCTTGTGCGCTGATTGCTCGCGCCCCGCGACTTTAGGACATCACCCGCACCGGCCTCAGTCGATGCCCCCGCGAAAGAGGTGGTTGTGACTGGCTGAGTAGAGCTTGGAGCGGGGCTCCCCAGGGGCTGCCAGAGCAGGGCTCACCAGATACAGGGTCGTGCGGATCAGGTCTCGCTCCTGACTGACCCGGGCCATGTCCCGCAGTGGGATCACACTGAGCCATTGATCGGGCCAGCTCACCCGGTAACCAATGGCCACCGGGGTGTCGGCCGGGTAGTGCTTCAGCAGCTCCGCCTGCACCTCCTCCACATGCCTGGCGCTGAGGTAGAGGCAGAGGGAGGCCTTGAGCGAGGCCAGGCGCTCGAGGGATTCACTCTCCGGAACACCGGTGCGACCACCGGCCCGGCCGATCACGATCGTCTGCACCAGGCCGGGAATCGTCAACTCGCTGCTCAGGGCTGCGGCTGTGGCCTGATAGGCACTCAGTCCAGGCACCACCTCCACGTCAACCTCCGCATCCAGCAGGCGGCAGAGTTGTTCGTTGAGGGCGCTGTAGAGGCAGGTGTCCCCATCGTGCAGCCGCACCACCCGTTTGCCGGCCGCGGCCCGCTCGAGCATGGCCTCCATCACCTCTTCAAGGGTGAGGGTGCTGGTGCGAATCCGTTCGCACGCAGCGGGTGCCATGGCCGCCAACTGGGGATTGACCAGGGAATCGGTCCAGATCAGGACCTCCGCCGCTTCAATGGCCCTGGCGGCCCGCAGGGTAAGCAGGTCAGGGGCACCGGGCCCCGCCCCAACGATCCATACCTTGCCGCTCATGGGTTCACTCCGCTGGGATCCGGCAAGGGTTGACGCCGCCCGTAGAGCCAGTAGAGCCCAAGGGATCCAAGGGCGATCAACAGCAGGCTGATCAGCTGGGCCATCCGCAGACCACCTTCGCAGTAGGGAGGGGTACCGACCAGGCAGAGGGGGTCAATCCGCAGTCCCTCGATCCAGAGGCGACCCAGGCTGTAGCCGATCAGGTAAACGCAGCTGATTGCTCCTGCCGGCAGCTTGATCGTGCCGCGGATGCCCCGCTGGAACAGGGTCAGGAGCACCAGCAGGACCCCAAGATTCCAGAGGGATTCGTAGAGAAAGGTTGGATGAAAGGTCGCCTGATCAAGAAATTCAACCGGTCGATTCGCAAAAGGAATCGTCAGCTTCCAGGGCAGATCAGTGGGTAGACCAAAGGCCTCGGAATTGAAGAAATTCCCCCAGCGCCCAATGGTCTGTCCGAGGGCGACCGAGGGCAGCAGGACATCCAACAGGTTCCAGAAGGGGATCCGGCGCCAACGGGAGTAGAGGATCACCGCCAGGGTTCCCCCGATCAGGGCGCCATGGATGGCGATGCCCCCTCGCCAGATCGCCAGGGCATCGAGCCAATTGAGTTGGTATTGCCGCCACTCAAAGGTGACGTAGTAAACGCGTGCCCCCAGGACAGCCGCTAGCACCAACAACGGCAGCAGGTCCGCGATCAGAGCGGGATCAATGCCCCGCTGCTTGCCAAGTCGGGTGGCTAGGGCCAGGCCGCAGAGCACGGCAATGGCGATCAGCAGGCCATACCAACGCAGTGAAAAAGGCCCCAGCTGAAACAGCAAGGGGCCCGGAGAGGTGAACACAGCGAGGGGCATCAGATGCCTTCGGCGGCCTGCACCTTCTCAATCTGCTTCTTCTTCAGCACCAGCAGGATCTGGGCCAGGGCAACAGCGGCGAAGAAGGCCAGAAGGCCGTAGATGCGCAGGGGGTTCTGGAGAACGACTTCCGCATCAAGCTGACCGAAACCACCCACGTTGGGGTCGTTGGTCAGGGCTGCGCCGGCGGCCACCACATCACCAACCTGGGCGGTGACGGTTGGGCCCGCGGGGATCGTGTCGCTGACGCTGTTGCCGTCGTCGGTCTTGATCACAACGACAGAGCCGCCGTTGTCGCCAGCGTTCACAGCTTGAACGGTGCCTGCAGCAGAGGCGGTGTAGACGGTGTTGTTGCTCTTCTCACCGGTGGGATACACCTGGCCACGGCCGCGGTTGCCACCGACGTGCAACTGGTACTTGCCGAAGTGGATCTTGCTGTCGGCTGCAGGATCGGGGGAAAGGATCGGGAAGACGATCTTCTGGTGGTCGTCACCGGGCAGGGGACCCACCAAGAGGATGTTGGGGTTCTCTTCGTTCCAGGTGGTGACGTAGACGCCCGCGGTCTCTTCCTTGAGTTCGTCGCTGAGGCGATCAGCGGGGGCAAGGGTGAAGCCGTCGGGAAGCATCACCACGGCACCTACGTTCAGGCCGGTGGGGCTGCCATCGCCCGAGACCTGTTGAACCTTGGTGTCGTAGGGGATTTCCACTTCAACCTTGAACACCTCGTCGGGGAAGACCGCCTGGGGCAGTTCCACGTGGGTGGGCTTCTTGGCGAGGTGGCAGTTGGCGCAAGCCAGTTTGCCGGTGGCTTCCCGGGGGTAGTCGTAGTTCTGTTGGGCCCAGAACGGGTAAGCCCAGCTGGCCTGGGGAGCGAACAGCAGTGCGCTGAAGGCCAGCAACGAGCTCAGCAGCAGGGAGAAGGAGCGACGCATGGGGCGTTGGGGCAAGGGGGGAACGGTCGAGGAGGAGATCAGACCCACCAGGGCTTCTCGCCGGTGCGGAAATCAGTTTCGGTCCACTGGCTCAGGAACACGTTGTCGTTGTCAACGGACACGTGGGCCAGGGCCAGGGAGAGGGGAGCGGGGCCGCGGACCACCTTGCCGGTGGCGTCGTACTGCGAGCCGTGGCAAGGGCACATGAACTTGTTGGCCGCTGCGTTCCAGGGCACCACGCAGCCGAGGTGCGTGCAGATGGCGTTGATGCCGTAGCTGCCGATGGCATCGCTGCCCTCGACGATCAGATAGGTGGGGTCACCCTTGAGGCCCTGCACCAGATTGCGGTCACCCTCGCGGTGGCTGCTCAGCCAGCCACTGGCGGTGACGGAATTGCCCAGTTCGTCCTTGGCGGAGGTGCCGCCGCCAGAGCCGGCGGCCTTGGGGGGGATGAAGTAGTTGGCAACCGGATACAGGGCGCCCAGAGCCACACCGGTCACCGACCCGAAGGTCAGCAGGTTCATGAACTGCCGGCGACCCATTCCGGGGACATCACCGCTCGAGGCGCTCGCAGGGATCTGGGTCATACGGGGCGGCCTGTAGCCACAACGACGTGGGGGCCATTATGGACCTTGCAGTTGCCGGAACGAGCCGGAACCACCGGCCTGCCGTTGAAGCCTGCAACATGCTGTTGTGAGCTGTCCTGATTCCTGAGCCTTGGTCCAGCCCGTTGCCGATCCGCTCACGGCAGAGGAGCTGCTGCAGCTGCTCCGGCGTCGCTGGCAGGCCTCCTACGACGTGCAGTTGGTGGTCCGTCGTGGTCGCCTGTATTTCCAGGTGATGTGGGCCTACCTGGAGCAACAGTCCTTCCCCCTTGATGCGGAGGGCTATCGGGCCAAGCTGGAGGAGGTGGTCTCCACCCTCAATGGGATCGGTGCGGGCCCTTTGGTGCGGGACTGGCTGAGCAGCACCGGGGACAAGCCCCGGTTGGGCAAGGCGATGACCCTGGCCCTGGAGTGGCCGGAAGGCCGCAGCAGTGAGTTTGTGCTCTAACCCCGCTGGACCAGCCGCGCCAGGCCCACCCCCACGAGGTAGAGGGCGGTGATCGCCCCGCTCAACAACAGCATCGTGATCGGGTCCGTGGAGGGGGTGAGCACAGCGCCCGCCAGGGCCGAGGCCATCACCACGAATCGCCACGCTTTCAGCATGCTGTCCGCCCGCACCAGCCCCAGAGCCGCCAGCAGCATCTGGAGCACCGGCAGCTGGAATGCCAAGGCTGTGGCCACCATCAACAGCAGGACGAAGTCGAGGTAGCGCTCGATCGACCAGAGGGGCTCCACCACATCGGCGCCGTAGCTCACCAGGAAGCGCAAGGCCGCGGGCACCAGGGCCGACCAGGCAAAGGCCAGGCCGGCGAGAAACAACACCGCAGACCCGGCGACGGCCGGGGCCACCAGGCGCTGTTCCCGTCGGGTCAGGCCAGGGAGTACGAAGGCAAGGCCCTCATAGAGGACATAGGGAAGGGCCAGGGTGAGGCCCGCATAACCGGCCACCTTCAAGGAGACCAGCAGGAACTCACCCGGGGCCAGTTGCAGGAAATGGATCCCCTTGGCGGGTACCTCCAGCAGACGCACCAGGGGCCGCACAAACAGCAGGCAGACGCCTGCCCCCACCACCACTGCAAGGAGGCCGCGCAGCACCCGGCTGCGCAATTCCTCGAGATGACCCACCAGGGTCATCTCGACCTCGGAGGGGAAGTCCTGATCCGCTTGCAAGCTCTCTGACGGGGATGCGACCTGATCCTGCCGCTTCACCGCAATCGGTGGAGGAGGAGTGAGCACGGAGGGTTCGCTCGGTTCGTGCTGCTGGCCTGGGGGTTGCTCGCTCATGACTCCACAGCCCCTGAAAGGTTAGGAGCTGCTGCACGCAGGACGGCGTGCACCTGGCCTGGCTCAGCCCAGATCACCTCCCCACCGCGGTGGCGCACCGTTCCGGGGCCAGCGCCGGGGATCCGCTGCAGGGCTTCGCAGGGGGTCATCACCACGGCGACTCGGCTGTTGCCGCGGGCCCGGCTAAAGAATGCAGCAAGGTTCGCGGCGCTCTGCAGGTCCTGCTCGTCCGGCTGCCCGGCGGAACTTTTCAGCACCACGTGGCTGCCTGGGCACTCCTGGGCATGGAACCAAAGGTCACCCTTGCGGGCCTGCTGGAGGCTGATCCACTCGTTCTGGCGATGGTTGCGGCCCACCTGCACCGTCAATCCACCGGGTGTGAGCAGGGTCAAGGGTTGGGGGGCTTCCGAGCGTCGCCGCTCCCGCCTGGTGAGCGGTTGGCGCTTGAGCAGGACCTCGCTGTCATCCTCCAGTTGCTGGAGCTGCTCGAGGACCTCGGGGATGGGGGCATCGCCTGCCCCCCCCAGCTCCAGGAACAGCAGGCTCTCTTCCAGCTGGGCAATCTGCCCCTGGTGTTGTTCGATCCGCGGCGTGATCGCGGCCACTGAGCGCCGCAGCTTGCGGGCCTTTTTGTAGAGCTTCTGGGCCTCGTTCACCTGCTCACGGCTGGGTTCAGCCAGGCAGAGCAGGGCGTTGGCCTGCTCCTGCAGAGCCTCGCTGCCCTCCACCTGCTGGAGCAGATCCTGCTGATGCCCCAGCTGGTGCCGCTCGCGCCCCAGGGCCTGCTCAAGCTTCTGCCGCAGGGTGTGCTGCCGCTGCTGCAGCTGCCGGGCCTGCAGGCTGCCCTGGAGATAGCGGGCCAGGCCGCAGTTGATTGGCAGGGGTGGACCTGGGGGGGCTGCACCCGCCTGGGGCTCCCGTTGCCAGCAGCAGTAGGCACTCACGGGCCCGAGTTGAAAGCAAAACTGCTCCTGCTCCAGGCAGGTGAGCCATTGCTGCCAACGCGTCCACAGCCTGTCCCAGTCCTCTGCGGTGAGATCGCCCACCGCCTGATTGAGCAAGGCATTCGCTGCTTCCGGAGCATCTCCGGCCAGTTGCAGGGCCAGGGCTGGACTGATGCCCTGGTAGGCGCTTTGCAGGGCCTGCTTGAGGTTGAGGGGGAGCAGGCTCAGTTGCGCTTGCCAGTGCTCAAAGCTTTCCTGCCGGGTGGGAGGGGTGCCGGATAGGGCCGGGGGTTCGCAGTACAGGTCCCCGGTGCCGATCGGACGCAGGCGCGACTGGTTCTGGCGCACCTGGCGGGCCATGGCCACCACCCGCCGATCCGGGTCCAGGAGGAAGAGGTTGCTGTGGCGGCCCATCAGCTCCAGCAGCAGGGTCCGTTGCACCGGCTCCGTGGGCCGGGAGGCGAAGCCCAGCTCCACCACCCGCTCCCAGCCCGTCTGCACCAGCTCCGTCAAGGCCAGGCCGGAAAGGCCGTGTTGCAGCTGCTGGGCCAGGGTGCTGCCCGCCCCGATCCGTGGCGGTGCCTCGATGGCCATCAGCCGAGGTGCCTCCGCCTGCCAGGCCAGCTCCAGCCAGATCCGTCTCTCAAGGGTTCGAAACCCCAGATGCAGGCTGTGGGGATCCGGTTGCTGCGCCTTCTCGAAGCGACTGGGGATCAGGCTGGGCCGCAACTCCGACAGCACCGCCCGAAGGCTGGTGAGATCCATGGCCTGGAGAGCCGGGGCGGCCATGGGGAAGGGGTCGGGCACTCTTACTCTGCAGGGCCGTGTTCGTGCCCCGATGGCTGCAGAGCCCTCCCCCAGCGGCAGGTTGTTTTTGATCACCGGCCCCAGCGGGGTTGGCAAAGGCACGTTGGTCACTGCTCTGCTGCACCGCCATCCAGAGATCTGGTTGTCGATCTCGGCCACCACCCGGGCTCCCCGCCAAGGAGAGGTGGACGGCCAGCATTACTTCTTTCTGGAGCGCGGCGCATTCGACGCCAAGGTTGCCCAGGGGGGCCTCCTGGAGTGGGCTGAGTTCGCTGGCAACTGCTACGGCACGCCGCGTGAACCCGTCGAGGAACAGCTCAGTGCTGGCCGCCCCGTGTTGCTAGAAATCGAGCTGGAGGGCGCCAGGCAAGTCCGCCAAAGCTTCCCCAGCGGTTTTCAGATTTTCATCAAGCCCCCCTCCTTCGCGGAGTTGGAGCGCCGCATCCGTGGTCGCGGGACGGACAGTGATGAGGCGATTGCACGGCGCCTCGAGCGGGCGACGGTGGAGCTTGAGGCGGAGTCCGAATTTGATGCGGTCCTGGTGAATGCCGATCTGGAGACGGCCCTCACTGAACTCGAACACTTGATGGGGTTGAGCTGAGCCCGCTCGCTTCAGGAGCGCCCAACAAAAAAGCGGCCCATCGGGCCGCTTTGTGACTTGCTTGTGGCGGAGTTGCCACCCGATCACATCGGGTGGAACAGCAGGTCGGGATAGAAGCGGTTGAACTCGATCAGGATGCCGGCGGTCACGGTGAACCAGATCGCAGCGAAGACCGGAGCGGTGGTCAGGAACTTCTTCATCGTGAAGATCTCGTCGTGAGGGGGATGAGGAAAGGGGGTGTCGCCGCGATCAGCGGGGGGAAACCGTGACCTTGTCGTCGGACTCGGTCAGCTTGCCGCCGCTGAGTTCAGCGAAGGCAGCGATGGGCCAGGTGGCAGCGGCGAGGGTGCTCTTGAAGGCCAGAGACAGGTCGATCTGGATTTCCTTCATGGCGGCGTCCTTGTCGCCACGGATGGCCATCAGGTAGTTGCGACCGGCCCAGCCGATGCAACCAGCGATGTAGAGGAATGCAATGCCAGGAATGATGAAGTCACCGGCGTGGCTCAGGCGGCCATCCACGATCAGGTGGGGCAGGCCATCGGCACCGCAGGAGGCCTGGCTGTACATCGCAAAGCGAGCCTTGGCCTGGTCGGTGGTGGCAGCAGCAGCGCGCTGCTGGAAGCGGGCGCTTTCAGAGCAGGGGGTCAGACCTGCCACATCAGCTTTTGCCACAGGGGCGAAGCCGAAGATCAGCAGGGCAGAAATGAGAACAGCAAAGAGGCGGCGCATCGTCAGGTCCAGCTGCTGCACGGCAGGATGTCACTTGCGGACAGTAAGGGAATCCCCAAGACCTGATGCCCACAGTGCTGGCCCTCGAAACAAGTTGTGACGAGTCGGCAGCTGCGGTTGTGCGGGATCAGCGAGTGCTTGCCAGCGCCGTTGCCTCCCAGATCGAGGAGCACGCGCGCTGGGGAGGTGTGGTGCCTGAGATCGCCTCTCGGCGCCATGTGGAGGCCCTGCCAGCTCTGATTGAGCAGGTGATGGATCAAAGCGGCCTTGCCTATGGGGATCTCGATGCCATTGCCGCAACCGCTGCCCCGGGCCTGGTGGGTGCGCTGTTGGTGGGTTCGGTGACCGGCCGCAGCCTGGCCCGGCTGCATGGCAAGCCCTTTCTGGGGGTGCACCACCTGGAGGGACATCTCTGTTCGGTGCATCTCGGGGATCCCCTGCCGGAGGACCCCTTCTTGGTGCTGCTGGTGAGCGGGGGGCACACGGAGATGATTCGTGTGGATGGGCGCGGTGCTTACCAGCGTCTTGCCCGCAGCCGCGATGACGCCGCAGGGGAGGCCTTCGACAAGGTCGCCCGGCTTCTGGATCTGGGCTATCCGGGAGGACCTGCGATCCAGGAGGCTGCCTCCACGGGGGATCCGAAGCGTTTCCCCCTGCCCAAGGGGCGTGTCTCCCTGCCTGAGGGGGGCTTCCATCCCTATGACTTCAGCTTCAGTGGCCTGAAAACGGCTGTCCTGCGCCTGGTGAACCAGCTCAAGGCGGAGGAAGCGGCGGGCGGCCAGCCATTCCCCCTGGCGGATGTGGCGGCCAGCTTTGAGCAGGTGGTGGCGGACGTGCTCGTCGAGCGGACCACGCGCTGTGCGGTGGATCAGGGCCTGCGCACCCTGGTCCTGGTTGGTGGGGTGGCGGCCAATCGACGCCTGCGGCAGCGCCTTGAGCAGCGCTGCCATGAGCTGCAGCTCCAGTGGAGGGCGGCGCCGCTGGCCTACTGCACCGACAACGCCGCGATGATCGCGGTGGCGGCGGAGCAGCGTTTCCTGGCGGGTGGCAGGAGCTCGATTCGCCTGGCCGTTGCACCACGGTTGCCCCTGGAGCAGGCCCCTGTTCTCTATGAACCCCAGGCACCCTTCTGAGGTCTTTAGGGTGGTGAAACTCTGTAGGAGCTGGGATGGCTTCGGCTCAGCCTGTCGATGACGCGGACGGCGTGGTCGAGGCGCCTCCGGAGGAACTCAACCAATGGAAACGCGGCTTTACCCCCCAGGCTGAGATCTGGAACGGGCGCATGGCCATGGTCGGACTCTCGGTTGGCCTGGCGGTGGTGTTGATCGCCCGGCTTGCCGGCAAGGTCTGAAGGGGCTTCTCCTTCCCTATTCCCGCCCCCGTAGGGCTTGGGCCAGTTCGTTGGGCCTGAGGCTCTGGGCTAGGGCGTCATCCCGTTCGACCCGTCCTGCTTCCACCAGGTTCTGCAGGGCCTGATTGGCGGTTTGCATGCCGTCAAAGGCGCTGCGGGCCATGATCTCCTCGATCGCTTCCAGTTCACCGCGCTGGATGTAGTCCTTGCAGGCGTCGGTGTTGATCAAGATGTCGTGAAAGGCGACCCGTTTGCCGTCGGTGCTCTTGAGCAGCCCCTGGGCCACCACACCCAGCAGGCTTTCGGAGACGGCCCGGCGGATGCTCTCCTGCTCGGCTGCGGGCACCATCCCGAGGACGCGCTCCACGGTTTTCACCGCTGAATTGGTGTGCAGGGTGCCGAACACGAGATGTCCGGTCTGGGACGCCTCGATGGCGGTGGCCAGGGTCTCCCCATCGCGGATTTCCCCCACCAGGATCACGTCCGGGTCCTCCCGCAGCGCCGCCCGCAGGGCGTTGTGGAACAGCTTGGTGTGCTGCCCCACCTCCCGATGGCGGATCAGCGATTCACGGCTTTCGTGCACGAACTCCACCGGGTCCTCAATCGTGAGGATGTGGCGGGTCATGTGGCGGTTGATCCAATCGATCATGGCCGCCAGGGTGGTGCTCTTGCCTGACCCGGTGGGGCCCGTCACCAACACCAGTCCCTTGGGTCTTGCGGAGAGCTCCTTGAGAACCTCCGGTAGCCCGAGTTCCTCGAGGGTTGCGATCGTCTGGGGGATCAGGCGCAGGACCAGGGCGGGACCGCGGACGGAATCCAGGAGGTTGATCCGGACCCTGACGAAGGGGAAGCCGTGGGATCCGTCGAACTCCTTCTCCCGCTGAAAGGCATCGATCTGGGCGGGGCTGAGCATCTCGCGCAGCCAGCGCTGGAAGGTGGCTTGATCGGTGATCGGCCAACCGGTCCGCAGCATCTCGCCCCGGGCCCGGTAGCGGGGTTCTTCGCCGACCCCCAGGTGCACATCGGAGAAGTTGTTGTCATGGGCGAGTTTGACGATCCCCTCCAGGCTGCTGGGCTGGGCCCCCTGCAGGGCTCCGTCATGGGGGGGCTGCTCCGGGGCTGGGGCAGCTGCCGGCACCGGCGGGAACAGGCTGCTGGGGAAGGGGGAGGGGGCGCTCACGCCACGCCGACATCGCTGCCATCACTGTTGCGGCAAAAGCGGGTTAGCACCAGCGATTCCGCGCGTCATCTTTAGGATCCAGGTGAAAGCCCGCTAGAGCCAGTGAGCGCCCCGCACAACGTCTGCATCGTGTTGGGCACCCGCCCGGAAGCGATCAAGCTGGCTCCGGTGATCCAGGCCTTTCAGCAGGCCGATGACTTCAACACCCGGGTGGTGCTCACGGGGCAGCACCGCGAGATGGTCTCCCAGGTGATGGAGCTGTTTGACCTGGAGGCGGACCACGACCTGGCCTTGATGGCACCCAAGCAAACCCTGACCCACATCACCTGCGGGGCCTTACAGGGGTTGAAGCAGGAGTTCGAGCAGTTCCATCCGGACCTGGTCCTGGTTCAGGGGGACACCACCACCGCCTTCGCCTCAGCCCTGGCCGCGTTCTATGAGCAGATTCCCGTCGGGCATGTGGAGGCGGGGCTGCGGACCGACAACATCTTTGATCCCTACCCGGAGGAGGCCAACCGCCGCCTGATCTCCCAGGTGGCCTCCCTCCATTTCGCCCCCACCCACGTGTCGGCGCGGAACCTGGCGGCTTCCGGGGTGGTGGGGCAGACCCTCACCACCGGGAACACGGTGATCGATGCCCTTCTGCTGATGGCGCAGAAGGCGCCCCCGTTTGAATTGCCGGGGCTGGATTTTGAGAAGCAGAGGGTGATCCTGGCCACGGTTCACCGCCGTGAGAACTGGGGTGAGCGTCTCCAGGACATCGGTCAGGGGTTCCTCGAGGTGCTCGAACGCTTCCCCGATACCGCCCTGCTGCTGCCCCTGCACCGCAATCCCACGGTGCGAGAACCCCTACAGGCCCTGTTGGGGGATCATCCGCGCGCCTTCCTGACCGAACCCCTCGATTACGACCGCTTGGTGGCGGCGATGCGGGGATCCTTCCTGCTCCTCACCGATTCCGGGGGGCTCCAGGAGGAGGCTCCGGCCCTGGGTAAGCCTGTCCTGGTGTTGCGGCGCACCACCGAGCGGCCTGAAGCGGTGGATGCCGGGACGGCAAAGCTGATTGGCACCGATGTGGCCGACATCGTCCGTGAAACCGCCCTGCTGCTCGAGAACTCCCAGGCCTATGAAGAGATGGCCCGGGCCCACAACCCCTTCGGGGATGGCCATGCCAGCAGCAGGATTCTCGAGGCCTGCCGCAGTTTCCTGAACGAACGCCGGAATGCCCGGGCGCAGGGCTAGTTCTTCTCCTGCTCCCGCTTGGCCCAGGGGGGGAGGTCAATGAACACGCGGGTTCCACTCTTGAGGCCGTCAAGGATCTGGGTGTCCCTGCCGCTGCTGGCCCCGAGGGTCACAGCCTGGAAGGTGGGTTGATTGCCGGGCCCCACGAGCAGCACGCCGGGTTTCCCCTCTTGGGTCACCACCGCCACGGTGGGCACCAGCGTCCGTGCGGCCAGGCTGCCGGTGTTGAAGTCGATGTCGGCATTCATGCCGATCCGCAGTTCCGGAGGGGGATTGATGAACTGCAGCTTGACCTCGAAGGAGGTGACGTTGTTCAGCTTTCCTGCCCGTGGTGCGATCTGGCGGACCTTCGCGGCAAAGCGTCGATCGGGGAAGGCATCCACCCTCACCGAGGCGCTCTGCCCAAGCTTGATCCGCCCGATGTCGCTCTCGGGCACCTTGGCAATCACTTCAAGGCCCTGGGCCAGCTCAACGATCGAGGAGCTGCTGGCACCGGCGGAAGCGGAGGCGGAGGTTGTGGGGGTGACGTAGGCACCGGGATCGGCGAAGCGGGCGGTGATTACCCCGGCGAAGGGGGCACGCACCACCAGTTCGCTGCGCTCCATCTGCCTCTGCTCGAGGCGTTGTTGGGCGGCCTCAACCGCCGCCTGGTCAATGAGATAGGCCGCCTTGGCCGCGTTGTAGTTGTCCTGGCTGATAGCCCCGTTGCGCACGAGGGTTTCGCGGCGTTGGAGCTCGCTGCGGCTGCGCACCAGGGCTGCTTTGGCTGAATTGAGCTGGGCGGCAAGCTCCTGCAGGCGCTCCTTGAGGTCGCCGTCATCCATCAGGGCCAGGGCCTGCCCCGCCTGAACCTGGTCACCTTCTTCGACGTAGAGCTTCTCGAGGATTCCCTGGCGTTTGGGGCTCACGTTCACCAGGCGGAAGGCTCCGAGCTCACCGCTTGCCGTAATCACCCCGGGCAGAGCCCCCTGACGGGCCACAGCCGTGAAGCTGGCCAACTTGCTCTGCTGGGTGGC
>JAURGL010000030.1 GCA_030833825.1 Vulcanococcus sp. SFB_649D_100_25
CTGGTGCCTGGCTTCGAAGCCCCGGTGAACCTGGTGTACTCCCAGGGCAACCGCTCAGCCGCCGTCCGCATCCCCCTCACCGGCATGAACCCCAAGGCCAAGCGCCTCGAGTTCCGTTCCGGCGACGCCCTCTCCAACCCCTACCTGGGCTTCGCGGCGATGCTGATGGCCGGCATCGACGGCATCAAGAACCAGATCGACCCAGGCGACGGGACCGACGTTGACCTGTTCGAACTGTCGGCCGAAGAACTGGCCAAGATCTCCACGGTTCCGGCGTCCCTGAACGGCTCGCTGGAAGCCCTGAAGGCCGATCACGAGTACCTGCTGGCCGGCGGGGTCTTCACCGAGGACTTCATCGACAACTGGATCGCTCTGAAGTACGAGGAGGTGCAGCAGCTGCGTCAGCGGCCTCACCCCCACGAATTCACCATGTATTACGACGCCTGATCCAAGGAGCGTCGATCAGAAAGCCCCGGCCGTGGCCGGGGCTTTTTTTGTGCGGACCGCTCAGTGATGGCGGAGCTGCTCGATGGCGCTGTCATGCAGGCGCTGCTCATGGGCATGCCGCTGGGCCCAGGCGATGGTCTGGGAATCCACCCGCTCTTCATGGGCCAGATCAGGCTGGGCCCGGCGACGGCTCAACCATCCGCTCTGCCGACGGGCGGCCCGCTGCCGCTCGCGCATCCAGGCGACGTAGTGGGGCTCACTGAAACCGAGCTCTGCTCTGGGGTCGGGTCGTGAATCGAGCATCAGAACCTCCTTCTCCTTGAAACATGCGGAGAGCCTTCTGACTTCAAGTCTGTAGCGGTTGATACCAGATATGCCCTTTCTCCATCAAATGTGATGAGGGTTCAATTCGCTACAGAGGGGCCTTCCTCGGGCATAGCTCGCAGGCCACGGCGTAATCAGCTGAAATAGGTGACTCGCTGCTCGCTCCACCGCAGACATGGCTGACGCCGTCACCAAGCTCGCCTATGAGGCCCTGCAGCAGGGCAAGAGCCTGGTGGGGGTGGCCCACAAGGAAATCAGCACCCGCCTGATGGAGCTCGTGGCGCCGGCCGGTGCCCCGAAAACGCTGCCCATTCCACCGCAGATGCTGAAGGATCTGCAGGCCTCCCACAAAGCCTTGATGGAGGTGGATTGGCAGGAGGCCGAGGAAGGTCTGTACCCCACCTCATTGCTGTTTGACGCGCCCTGGGGGGACTGGGCAGCCCGCTACCCGCTGGTCTGGCTGGACATGCCCAGCACCTGGTCCCGGCGCTCGGAGCGCAACGTCCGTGACCTTCCCCGGGATGTCGAAACCGCCAACTACCCGGACTACTACCTCCAGAACTTCCACCACCAGACCGACGGGTATCTGAGCGATCACTCGGCATCGCTCTACGACCTGCAGGTGGAGATCCTGTTTAACGGCACAGCCGATCCCATGCGGCGCCGGGTGATCAAGCCCTTGGTGCAGGGTCTTCGGGCCTTCGCTGATCGCCCCGCCAGCAGCCTGCGGGTGCTGGATGTGGCGACCGGCACGGGACGCACCCTGCAACAGCTGCGCTCCGCCCTGCCTCAGGCTCAGCTGGTGGGCTTGGATCTCTCGACGGCCTACCTCCGCCAGGCCAACCGCTGGCTCTCCCAGAGACCCAGTGAACTGCCTCAGCTGGTGCAGGCCAATGCCGAGGCCATGCCCTTCGCAACCGGGAGCATGCAGGGCGTGACCTGCGTCTTTCTGATGCATGAGCTCCCCGGCGAAGCCCGCCAGGCCGTCCTTGAGGACTGCTTCCGGGTGCTGGAGCCCGGCGGGGTGCTGGTGCTCGCGGATTCGGTACAGCTGGCGGATTCGCCTCAATTTGAGGTCGCGATGGACAACTTCCGCAGGGTGTTCCATGAGCCGTACTACCGCGATTACATCGGTGATGACATCGATGGGCGTCTCAACGACGCCGGTTTCAGCGGGATTCGGGCCAGCTCGCACCTGATGACGCGGGTCTGGAGTGCCACCAAGCCCTGACAGAGGCGCACCATGCGGAAGGATTGCCCATAGGGTCCCGCAAACAGCGGACCGTGATGAGCAATCCCTTCAGCGTTCGGTGGCTGACTGGCTGGACCTTTCAGACCGTCTTGATGGAGGGGCAGATTCAGGTGGAGGCCCACGGCTTTGGAATCTGTCTGCGAAGTCCGCTCAGGCAGGGGGAAAGTCCTGTCACGGCAGCGGATCGGCTGGTTTTTGCAGAAGATCAGCGGCGCCGGGCCCTGCACAAGGCCTGGCTCCGTGGCGAGCGTCTCAATGAACTGCCGGAACCGCAGAGCCTGGCTGAAGCCGTTCCAGAGCCGGCTGGTGAGCCGGTTCCCCCGCTTGCCAGCCTCTCGCTGATCAAAGTGGCGGCCTAAAGCCTCAACGGCGCAACAGCAAGGCCAAACAGGCACCGGCGCCACCCCAGCGGAGGAACTGCCAGAGCCAACGCTCCTGGGGCTGCTGCGCCCGCAACGGTGCCGGCAACGGGTCAAGCAGGCGTTGTGCTGCGGCCATGCGCTGCCGCAGGCGGCGGGCTTGAAGACT
Organism: Vulcanococcus sp. SFB_649D_100_25; assembly: GCA_030833825.1. GTDB lineage: Bacteria > Cyanobacteriota > Cyanobacteriia > PCC-6307 > Cyanobiaceae > Vulcanococcus. The sequence continues at coordinate 2,552 of JAURGL010000030.1, forward strand.
GTCGTCCTGACTGCCAAGACGCTCAGCCGCGGAGACCTGAGCCAGCAGAGTGGCCAGTTGATGAAGCCAGCGGATTGGCTGATAGGGGGAGCGCGGTCGCTGCTGCATGGCGCCAGGATGGCGCTACGCCAAGGCTTTCGTCCAGTGCAGAGTCGATCCACCGACAGCGATGTCAGGGCATGGCCCAGCGGCAGCCAGGACCTTGCCCGGGCGCTGCATCAACAGTTGAGCATCGGCAACCACCAGTGGCATGCCATCAAGGGGCAACCTCAGCGGCGGGCGGCCGAGCAGCTCAGCGCCGCGCTGGTGCAGCTGCTGGAGGCGAGCAACAGTCCGGCGGCCGTGGAAGCCACACCCCAGCGCCTGCAGGCCTTAGCCCTGGTGGAGCATGCCCTGGGTTGGCTCAAGGGCGACCTGCGCGATCCGGGCTGCCCCAGCCACGGCCGCTAGGCCACGCGGCGGACCGCTAGCTGAACCCGGTTGCCGCGGCGGCTCCAGCGGACATCTTCAAAGCACTGGTGCATCAGAAACAGGCCCCGACCCCCGACAGCGTCCGGTTGATCGGGCAGCAGACCGGATCGAACCTGAACCGGGACACCGCTGCCCTCGTCCTGCACCTGGAAGACCAACCAGTGGGGCGTGAGGATCCGCCGAACCCGTAAACACTTCGCCGGATCGCTGCCGTTGCCGTGGCGCACCGCGTTCACGAGGACTTCCTGAAGCCCCAGTTGCAACGAAGCCAACTGCTCAGCGCAGCTGATCGGCTCGAGCAACAACTCCAGCAGGGGAGCGAGATGCAGGGTGGATGGGGTGATGTAGTCAGCCCAACGCAGCGCCATAGAACCCCTGCGGGGGGAAACAGCGATTGGTTTGACAGTACCGCCGCTGCGGCGCCTGGGCTTCAGCTCGCAGCGCGTTGTTGCACGCCCGGGTGGGAGAGAAGGGCATCCATGAGCCGCACCCCGCGCAGCTGATTCACCAGGGGGAGGTGACCTTCCGGTGCGTCCAGGGACCAGGTGAAGGCCTTGGGATAGCGGGTCCAGATGCCGGCCTGCTTCCAACCGATGCGGGGCCAGAGCTGGTCCCAACGGCCACCAAGACTGCGGAGGAGGCGCAGCTGCACGGAAAAGCCAAAACGGGCCTGGGAGAAGCAAACCCAGAGACGGTCAAGGCCCTCAAGATCCGCCGCCGCCACTGGGGGGACCTCGGAGTAATAGACGTAGCCGCGTTTGACGGCATCAGGCCCCGCCAACTGGCGCAGATGCTCGCTGGTGAGGCGATCGGCCTCTTCGAAGTTCTGCTCTATCAGGGCCCGTTGCAGAGGCCCGTAATCGAGACCCTGGGCGCTGCTGACGGCCAGCCAGCCATCGGGATATCGGGCCCAGAACGCCTCCGAGAGGCTGTCCTGCTCTGAGACCAGGATCTGAATCAAGGTGCCGGCGGCCCAGTCATCGCCAGTCGCATCAAAACTGTCCAGACGATCCGAAATCAGCGGGCGCAACTCCTGACGGCGCTGCAGGAGCTGGGGCAGCAAAGAACGGCGCTGACGGGCTGCGGCCGCGACGAAGCGCTCCAGCAACTGATCGGCGCTGACCGTGGTTGTGACGGGGGGTCCGGAAAGCATGGAAAAGGGCTGACCTGACAGGGAGGCAGCGTTGGCCCACTATGTCAGGCATTGCAGTGGGCCATGGCTGAACGGCTGGCAATCGAACCCTTCCTCCAGGGCAAGGGTGTGCTGGTGGATGTGCGTTCGCCCGCCGAGTTCGACCAGGGCCACATCCCCGGTGCCCGGAACCTGCCCCTGTTCAGCGATGCGGAGCGGGCCGAGGTCGGAACGGCCTACAAACAACAGGGACGGCAGGTGGCAATCCAGCTCGGCCTGGAGCATGTGGGCCCGAAGCTGGCTGCGCTGGGGGAGCGCCTGCTGCAGTGGAGTGACGAATCCGCTGGAACCCCGCTGCGAATCCACTGCTGGCGCGGTGGGATGCGCTCAGGAAACGTGGCTTGGTTGGCCGAGACCCTGGAGCTACCGGCCGTGCTCCTGGATGGGGGATACAAGCAGTACCGCCGCTGGGTCCTGGCACGCATGGACGCCCCCTGGCCGCTGCGGCTGCTGGGGGGGCGAACAGGAACGGGGAAAACCGACCTGCTGCATGCCCTGGCCAAGCGTGGGGTGGCCGTGGTGGACCTGGAAGGGTTGGCCCACCACCGCGGCAGCAGCTTTGGGGGTCTGGGGCTACCCCCCCAGCCCAGCACGGAGCATTACGAAAACCGCATTGCCGCTGAACTGGAGCGTTTGCGCACCGCCCCGGAGATCTGGGTGGAGGCCGAAAGTGCCCAGGTGGGGCGTTGCCGCATTCCTGCAGGCCTCTGGAGCCAGATGCAAAGGGCACCGCTCCTGGAGATCACCCGGCCGCTCGAGCAGCGCCTGGATCAACTGGTGGAGGTCTATGGGGCTCAGGATCCCGCGGCCCTGGCGGAGGCGACCCAGCGCATCTCCCGCCGACTCGGGCCTCAGCGCACCACAGCGGCCCTGGAGGCCATCGCCGTGGAGGACTGGCGCAGCGCCTGTCAGCAGATGCTCGACTACTACGACCGCTGCTACGACCACGAATTGCAGCGCCATGGGGAGGAGGATCGCCGGCGTCTGCTGGGCCAGGAGGAGCTGGGGCAGATGGGGGCGGAGGAGGCAGCGGGCCACTTGATTGCGCGCCAGCGCATGCGGCAGATGGCTGGAACAGGATCCTTAGGATCATCCTTTGACTGAACGGGCGATGGCCGCGATCCAGTTCTTTCCCGGTGTCGATGAGCCCGTCGTGCCCGACATCCGCATGACCCGCTCGCGCGATGGGCGCACCGGCCAGGCCATCTTCGTGTTCGATCAGCCCCAGGCGCTGTCCCCCGAAAGCATGGCGGACATCGGCGGGATGTACATGCTGGATGAAGAGGGTCAGATGGTGACCCGCGATGTGAACGCCAAGTTCGTGAACGGCAAACCGGCAGCCCTCGAAGCGACCTACACCTGGAAAACCACCGAGGATTTCGAGCGCTTCATGCGCTTTGCCGAGCGCTACGCCGCAGCCAATGGGCTCGGCTTTGAGCAGAACAAGAAGAACGACGAGGACGACGGCTCCGAGGGCTGAACTCCGCAGCAATCGCCGCTAAAACGACTCGAGTCAGGGAACTCCTGTGAGATTCGGCCAGTGGCTCGGGTTGATCGCCACGGCGGCAGCTGCTCTGCTGCTGTGGAACCTGCGCGAGGTTCTGCTGTTGCTGTTTGCAGCGGTCGTCCTGGCGATGGCCCTCTGCACCCTTGTCGGCGTGGTGCAAACCCGTCTTGGCTGTAAACGGCCCTGGGCTCTGATCACCAGCCTGGTGGGCCTGCTCGGACTTGTGGTGGTGGCGGTGGCGGCGGTGGTGCCGCCCTTCATCTCTCAGTTCCAGGAGCTGCTGAGGCAGGTCCCAGCAGCCCTGGCCGTAGCGACCCAGATGCTGCGGCAGGGCATGGACCAGAGCTCGCAGATGCTCTACGGGAAGGAGGCGCTGCAGTGGTTGCAGCAGAGCTGGCACTCGCAGACGAGCACGGGACTTGATCCCGCGGAAGGACTGCTTCGCCTGCTGGGGCTGGCCGGGAACCTGGGCAGCGGACTGCTGGAGCTGCTGTTCGTGCTGGCGGTGAGTGTGATGATCGCCATCCAGCCGATCGCCTACCGAGAGGTGGTGATCCTCTTGCTTCCCTCCTTCTACCGAAGGCGATTTCGCCAGGTTTTGCTGCTCTGTGGTGAGGCCCTCAGCAGCTGGATGGCTGGGGTCCTGATCAGCTCCCTGTTCGTCGGGGTCCTGGCGGGCATCGGCCTCGCGCTACTGGGCGTGAAGCTGGTGGCGGCCAATGCCCTCCTGGCGGGGTTGCTGAATGTCATCCCGAATGTGGGACCCACCTTGAGCACCGTGTTCCCGCTGTCGGTGGCCCTGCTGGACTCCCCCTACAAAGCCCTTGGGGTCCTGGCGCTCTACGTGGTGGTTCAGCACCTGGAGAGCTACCTGATCACCCCGTCGGTCATGCACCACCAGGTGAAGTTGCTGCCGGGGCTCACCTTGATGGCGCAGTTCCTGTTCACCGTCCTGTTCGGCCCCTTGGGCCTGCTCCTGGCCCTGCCTCTGGCGGTGTCCCTGCAGGTGCTGATCCGTGAAATCCTGATCCGCGACGTTCTCGATCGCTGGCGCCGCCCGAGGGTCCTCCAGCCATGAATCTGCGAACCCTCCTGGCCCTGCTGTCACTGGTGGTGCTCGGGCTGCTGGCCTGGGAACTGCGCTGGGTCCTGCTGGTCCTGTTCGGGGCCGTTGTGCTCGCGGTCGCCCTGGATGTACCGGTGAGCTGGCTGCGGCGCATCGTGCGTCTCAACCGCCCCCTGGCCCTGCTGGTGGTGGTGCTGCTGATCGCGCTACTGAGCTGGCAACTCGGGCAATTGCTGCTGCCGGAACTGCTGGAGCAGCTCAACCAGTTGAGCCAGCTGATCCCGGCGGTGGTGGCACGGCTCAGCGAGTTGATCGGCGGCATCGCGGGCCTGAACAATCTCGAGCGGCAACTGGCTCCCCTGGCGACCCTCGATCGGCTGCAACCACTCGGGGCCCAGCTGATTGGTGTCGCGGGTGGTGCCGCCAGTGGGACGGTTCTGCTCTTGCTGATGGGGCTTCTGGCCCTGCTCCTCGCCCTCGATCCCCGCAGTCACCAGCGGCTGCTTCTCTCGATCACCCCGGCGCACTACAGGCCCCTGGCCCAGGATCTGATGCGGGAGTGCCGCCAGGCCCTGGGGGGTTGGCTGGCGGGAATGACCATCTCCGCCGTCCTGGTCTTCCTGCTCACCTGGGCAGGACTGGCCGCCCTGAAGGTGCCTCTGGCCCTGCTGAGCGGCTTGATCTGCGGCTTGCTGACCTTTGTCCCCACGATCGGACCGACCCTGGCGACGCTGCTGCCGGTGGCCGTCGCTCTGCTGATCTCTCCGGGCCTGGCCCTACAGGTGATCGTGCTGCGGCTTGTCCTGCAGAACGGGGAGGCCTTCCTGCTCACGCCGCTGCTGCTGAGCCGAACCGTGAACCTCTTGCCCACGGTCGCCCTGATGGCGCAATTGAGCCTCGGGGCCCTGCTGGGGCTTCCCGGGGTACTGCTGGCTCTGCCCCTGGTGGTGGTCCTGCAGGTGCTCTCCCAACGGGTGTTGGTGGAGCAGATCATGGATCGCTGGATCTAGCGCCGCAGCAAAGCGGGGGTCAACACCAGCACCGCCACGGCGAGTGGGTGATGGATGGGGATCATCGAGAGGCTGACCCAGGTGAAGTGATCAGCAAGCAACTGGAGTTCTGGGCGCAGGTCCCAGAGGGCCAGGGCCGCCAGGAACAGAGGAACCGCTGCATCCGCAAAGGCGGTGGAGCCTGAGCGGAGACGCGATTTCATCGACGGGCCAACAACGGCAGCAGGGTGGGGGCGATCCCGATGCTCGACCAGCTACCCACCGCAATCCCCACCGTGAGGGCCACCGCAAACCAGAACAAGCTGCTGCCACCGAAGAGCAACAACGCGATCAGGGGCAGCAGGGTGGTCAACGAGGTGTAGAGGGAGCGGGTGAGGGTTGCATCCACGGCCACATCCACCTGGTCTTCCAGGCTGAGACCCTGCAGGGTCCGCTTCTGCTCGCGGATGCGGTCGAACACCACAACGGTGTCATTGACCGAATAACCGGCAACCGTGATCAAGGCGACGGCAAAGAGGGAGTCCACTTCCGTGCCGCGCAGCAACCCGAGCCAGGCGAAAACCCCGCAGGTGATCAGGACGTCGTGGGCAAGACACAACAGGGCGAGGCCGGCAAAGATGCCGTCGTAGCGAAAGCTGATGTAGACCGCGATGGCCGCGAAGCTCACCAACAGAGACACCAAGCTGCCCTGGAGCAGCTGACTACCGAGGGTGGGGCCGATGGTGTTGACCGAAAGCTGCTGAGGATTCACGGTCCCGATCAGCGGCTCAAGGCCCTGCAACAGCGCCTGGGTCTGCTCCGGTTCCAGATCCGGCAAGCGGAGATCAACGGAGCGGCCACGATCCAAGACCTGAACCGCTGCGCTGCCGAGGCGTGGGGTTGCCTGCCCAGAGATCTCGGGCAGGGTCAAACCAGCCAGCTGCTGACGCACCGCCTCTGCGGTGAGCGACCCGCAGGCGGCTGGGTCACAGCTGCGTTCAATCTGAATCTGGGTGCCGCCGGTGAAATCCAGACCTGGACGCAGGGGGGCCGCGATCTGTGGATTGCTCCAGCAGAGGGCCATCCCAACAAGGCTGAGCAGAACCGCCGCGCCGGAGATCAGCCAGCCTTGACGGCGGATGCGGCTGATGCGGAAGCCAAGTTTGAGCTCGGGGGAGGAAACGGACATCAGGCAGCGCTCCCGGGCAGCTGTGACTGGGGCAGGAAGTAGGTGGAACGCCTGAGGCCTGAATACCCCATCAGCAGGCGCAGCAGGCTGCGGGTGCAGGTCAGGGCTGTGAACAGGCTGAGCAGCAGACCGAGGCCGAGGGTGACGGCAAAGCCCTTGACCAACCCCGTCCCGAGGGCGAACAGAGCAGCGCAGCTGATCAGGCCGGTGACATGGCCATCAAGGATCGAGGAGAAGGCCAGGGAAAATCCGGAGTCAATGGAGCGGATCAAGGTGTTGCCACGCCGCAGCTCCTCCTTGACCCGCTCAAAGATCAGGACGTTCGCATCGACGGCGATGCCGATCGAAAGGATGAAACCGGCGATCCCAGGCAGGGTGAGGGTGACGGGGATCAGGGCGTAAAGGGCCAGGTTGAAGAGGGCGTACAGCGCCAGGGCCACCACGGCGACCGCCCCGGGGAGGCGGTAGACGACAACCATGAACACAGCCACAAGAGCCAGACCCAACAGGGCTGCCTGCAAACTGCGCTGCACATTTTCCGTACCCAGGGTTGCCCCGATGGTGCGTTGCTCGATCACCTGAACCGGCAGCGGCAGCGAACCACCGCGCAGTTGCACCTCGAGATCGCGTGCTTCTTCGGCGGTGAAATTGCCGGTGATGCTGGCGGCACCTCCACTGATCCCGGCGGGCTTGAACTCAGGTCCGACGCTCGCCTCGCTGATGGAGCGGCCGTCGAGAACGATGCCGAGTAGACGACCCGTGCCAGCGATGCGCTGGGTCAAGGCCGCGAACTTCCGGCCACCCTCTGCATTGAAACTGAGGGTGACATCCCAGGCGTTGCCTGTCTGCTGCTGCTGGCGTCCAGCACCGGTCAGGTCCTTACCGGTGAGGTCCGCAGGTTCGTAGAGGGCCACGATCCGGGTGTTGACCTCGGCAAGAAGCGCCTCCAGCTGCTCGCTCTCACTGCTGCCGGGCGGCACCGTGACGCCGAGCTCCCGCAGCAGCTGGGCCAGTTCTTCGGCCTTCAACGACGGCTCCTCGGCCTTCTCGGTACCGATGGCCTTCTGCTGATCGAGCACAGCCTTGGCCTGCCGCTTGAGCTTCAGCAGTCCGGACATCTCCTGCTCGGTGCCCGGTTTCTGGGCGCGGAACTCCAGCAGAGCGGTGGTCCCGAGCACCTTGGCGGCGCGGCTGGGATCCTGCTCACCCGGCAACTGAAGCAGCAGCTGGTCGTCGCCGATGGTCTGCAGGGTGGACTCACTCACCCCAAGGCCATTGATGCGGCGATCGAGCACATCCTTGACAGCCTCAAGCTGCTCGGACTGGACCCGTTTAATCGCTCCGGCGGGCATCACCTGCAGGGTGAGCTGACTCCCCCCGCGTAGATCGAGACCCAACTGGAGGGGGAAGCTGGCCAGAACCGCAGCGGCGGCGAAGGCCAGGGCAAGAATCAGGGCAAACCACCCCTGTTGACGCGCCATCAGACCTGGCCAGCCTTGAGGGCCTTGGCGGCCTCAACAATCTGATGGGGCTGAATGATCGTCAGGTTTTCGAGGGTCCCGTTGTAGGGGGTCGGGATGTCCTGGGAGGAGAGGCGCACAGGACGGCAATCCAGGTCGTCGAAGCACTGCTCGGTGATCAGGGCGATCAGCTCAGCGCCAATCCCACCGGTCTTCATGCACTCCTCGACCACCAGCACCTTGTGGGTCTTGCGGATGGAGCGGGAGATGGTCTCCATGTCAAAGGGCTTGAGGCTGATCAGATCGATCAGCTCCACGCTCACACCCTCCTTCTCCAGCTGCTCCACAGCCTTGAGGCAGTGGTGCCGCATGCGGGAATAGGTGAGGATCGTGACGTCGCTGCCCTCCTGGACCAGATCCGCCTGATCGAGGGCGCAGGTGTAGTCCCCGCTGGGGATCTCCTCGGAGAGGTTGTAGAGCAGCACGTGCTCGAAGAAGAGGACCGGGTTGTTGTCCCGGATGGCGGCCTTCATCAGGCCCTTGGCATTGGTGGGGGTGCTCACCGCCACGATCTTGATGCCGGGCACCGCATGGAAGTAGGCCTCGAGGCGCTGGCTGTGCTCAGCGCCCAGCTGGCGGCCCACACCACCGGGACCGCGTACCACGGCAGGAATGGTGAAGTTGCCGCCACTGGTGTAGCGGAGCATCCCCATGTTGTTAGAGATCTGGTTGAAGGCCAGGAGCAGGAAGCCCATGTTCATGCCCTCAACAATCGGCCGCAGGCCGGTCATCGCAGCACCGACCGCCATCCCGGTGAAGGCGTTTTCGGCGATCGGGGTGTCCAGCACCCGTAGCTCGCCGTACTTGTCGTAGAGGTCCTTGGTGACTTTGTAGGAACCGCCGTACTGGCCCACGTCCTCACCCATCACACAGACATGGGGATCGCGAGCCATCTCTTCGTCGATGGCCTCTCGCAGGGCGTTGAAGAGAAGGGTCTCTGCCACGGTTGAAAAGCGGTTCCGGCACTGGACCGGGGTGGGGCCAACTTATCTCAACCGCCCGCAGCGAAGGTCGCCAACAACAGCACCGACAACAGCATTCCTGGCGAAAGCAGCAGCACCAGCAACTGCAGGTCGTGGCCCGTCATGGCAGAGAAATCAGCCCTTCGGCGCAGGCTAGGGGGTTTCTTCGGCCTGTTTCCAACCCGGTAAGAGGCTGCGGATAAATGTCAGGAACAGACCCAAGCCCACGAAAGCAAAGGTGAACGTGGCCAGGAAGGTCATCCCGACGATCAGGGTCTTCACAAAGACCGCAATGCTCTGGGCAAAACGGGCGTCGTAATGGGGTGGGTGCTCGGCGTAATAGCCGACCACCCGACCGGAGAGCTGCAGGGCCAGCCAGCCCAGGCCAAAGCTGGTGACCGAGCCACTGAGGAAGCTCAGCGGTCCCTTGCGCTGTCGAGACGGCTGCTCAGCCTTCTCGGTCTTCTCAGGGGAACTGGCTTCGCTCACGGCGACCGGCTTGGGTGCGATCAGACCAGGGTCGCACCGGAGCCGGTGCAGCGGCAGACCCAGGCCTCGAAGCCAGCCTGCTGCAGGGGGGAGGCCAGATCGGCGCGGGCCTGCTCCGCCAGGCTGCGATCGGGGAAGAGGGCGAACAGGCTCGGGCCCGATCCGCTCATGGCTACGGCCACAGCTCCCTGCGCCCGGCGCAGCAACCCCAAACCGGCACGCACGCTCTCCACTTCTGGCTCCACCACCTGCTGCAGGTCATTGCGGATCGCAGGGAGGCTTCCCTCGCCGCGGAGAGCCGCCAGCAATGGACCCTGCCGCAGCAGCTGGCGACGCTGCTCAAACTCGCTTTCCTGCTGGAGGTAGACGTCGCCCCGTTGCTCGCGGCAACGCCCGTAGGCCCAGGGGGTCGACACGCTGGCTTCGGGGTGTTTGATCAGCAGCACGGCCAGAGCCGGTGGCTGCTCGAAGTCCATCGGCTCCAGCTGCTCGCCTCGCCCAAAGCAGAGCTGGGTTCCACCATCGATGCAGAAGGGCATATCGGAACCCAGTTCCGCCGCCATCGCCAGCAACTGGTCGCGACTGAAACCACAACCCCAGAGGGCATTCAGCCCCACCAGGGCAGCGGCACCGTTGCTGGAGCCGCCCGCCAGGCCGGCCCCGATGGGGATGCGCTTCTCCAGCTCCATCTCCACCCCTAACTCCGGCAAGCCAACCCGGGCTTTGAGCAGCTCAGCCGCCTTCACGATCAGGTTGCTGCCATCGGTCGGTAGATCGGAGCGATCACAGCGCAGGTTGATCGCCCCATCGGCCGTGGGCTTCAGGCGCAGCGCGTCGGCCAGATCAAGGGTCTGCATCACCATGGCCAGCTCATGGAAGCCGTCGGAACGCAGGCCCAGCACCTCCAGATGCAGGTTGATCTTGGCGGGGGCGCTGACTAGCAGCTCGGCCATGGGGAAGGGGACGGTTAAGCGGTGAGCCGATTCAAGCCCGCCGCCAGCCGGACCCAGTGTGCCGGCGACACCTCCTGGGGCCGCTGCTGCAGCCCGATCTCCGAGGCATCCGCCAGGGACAGCAGGGCCTCCGGCTCCAGCAGACCGGCGAGGGTGTTGCGCAGCATCTTGCGGCGGGCGGCGAAACAGCGGCGCAGCAGCATCTCCACCGTTTTTGCCAGGGCTGGATCAAGCCGTTGTTCCGCGGGCAGTGGGTCCAGGGCCACCACCTCGCTCATCACCTTCGGAGGCGGCTGAAAACAACGGGGAGGCACGGGGCAGACGCTGCTGCACTGGGCCAACAGCTGCATGCGGACACTCAAAGCGGAGAAGGCGCTGCTGCCGGGGCGGGCCCGGATGCGCTCCCCCACTTCCTGCTGCACCAAGAGCACCAGGCGCCGATAGGGACGCTCCACCGGTCGATCGAGCCGACCCACCAGGCGCTCCAACAGCGGCCCCGTGATGTTGTACGGGATGTTGGCCACCACGGCGGTGGCATCCGGCAACTCCACCTCCAGCACATCCCCCTGCGTGAGCTGGAAGCGGGGATCAGGGCCGAAACGCTCCTTCAGGCCCTCCACCAGATCCCGGTCCAGTTCCACGGCCCGCACCGCCGCAGCCTCTGAGGCCAGCAGTTGCTCCGTGAGGGCACCGCGTCCGGGCCCCACCTCGAGCACCGTGTCCGCAGCGGTGAGTTCAGCGGCCTGGAGGATCTGACGCAGGACCGCTTGATCCTTCAGCCAGTGCTGACCAAAGCGTTTTCTGGCGCGATGGGCCGCAAAGGACATCCAATAGAGAGCTAGGCCTCCTCCCACATTGCTCCTTCAACACCAGGCTGCTTAAACCCAAGGGACCCAACGCACCGGGGCACGGCTTGGCGGCAAGGGGACGAGGGCACAGACCCATTCCCAGCGGCAGTCCCCATAGGCCGGATGCTCCCTGAGCCAGAGGCCCAGGCTGGAGGCCAGGCGCTGCCGTTTACCGCCCCGCAGTGCGGCCACCCCCCAGCCATCGGGGCCCCGGCGACGCCGACCTTTCACTTCCACCAGCAGCAGGCGCTCCGGCTTGTGGAGCAGCAAATCGATCTCCCCCCAACGGCAGCGCCAGCGCTGGGCCAACAGGCACCAACCGGCTCCCTGGAGAAGGCGGAGGGCACGCTGCTCAGCCCAGCGACCGGAACGCTGCTCAGGAGTCCGCCCCATCGCCACAGGCCTGCACCATCCGCCTGAGCGTTCCCCGCAAACCTCAGCCCGGGAGTTGCCCCCGCAGTTGCCTGAGGCAGTATTTGCAGCCTCCGGTTGTCACCAGGTGACGTTCTGGAGTGATCGAGATCTGGCGCACCGGATGCTCCCGGCAGCGGATCTTGATCGGAGTCTTGAAGCTCTTGTAGAGAATCTCGCTGTAGTCGTAGCGCTCACCGAAGCGCGCACGGGCACGGGCCAGGAAGGTCTCGCGATCGATCGGATTGGCCATGAGGCACGGACGCGGTCGACGCTTGACAACAGAGGCACGAACTTCGCGACCTTAAAAGAACGCCTTCCCCCAGGCGGTAGCAAGGCATGCCAAGGCCAGATGCTGCCTAGGGTTGGCCAACCTCCCTGTGCCGCAACAATGCGCCGCTCGATCCCGCCCCTGCTGCGCTCCTTGAGCCGAGGCCTGTGCCGCGTGCTCGCCTTGCTGCTCCTGACCCTTCTCCTGCCGCTGCAGCCGGCCCAGGCGGCCATGGACTACGCCAAACAGGTCCTGATCGGCCATGACTTCGCCGGCGTCGATCTACGGGGGGCCACCTTCAACCTCACCAACCTGCGGGAAGCCGATTTCCATGGCTCTGACCTGCGTGGAGCCAGCCTGTTCGGCGCCAAGTTGCAGGACGCCGATCTCTCCGGGGCCGACCTGACCGACGCCACCCTCGATTCGGCGGTCCTCGATGGGACCGACCTGCGCAATGCGGTGCTGGAGAACGCCTTCGCCTTCAACACCCGCTTCAACAACGTGCTGATTGACGGGGCTGATTTCACCAACGTGCCCTTCCGCGGTGATGTGCTGAAGACCCTCTGCGCCAGTGCCAGCGGCAGCAATCCCGTGACTGGCCGCAACACCAAGGACACCCTCGAGTGCAGCTGAGGAGAACGCCGCGATGAGCTTCGACGCCCGCAGCCTGGAGCGCCTGCAGCAACTGGGCCGCACCCTGCCCAAACCCCTCCCCAAGCCCCAGGCAGACAGCAGCCAAGCCAACCCAACCAGCGGTAAGCGCCACCGGGTTGAAACCGAAACCGATCCCCAGGCCCTGTTCGGCGAGCTGATCAAAGCCAGCGAGGACGGGACGATTCCACCGCACCTCCTCGATCGGCTGCGGCAGGCGGAACAGGAGCAGGAGCGCAAGCGGCAGGCCGCCCAACGGCAGGACCTGGAAACCCTGCAGGCCCGCGTCAAAGATGGTGCACGGCCCAACAGCAGCGCACGCCGTGATGGCCTGGGACGTGATGGACTTGGACGCGATGGCCGCCGACATCGCCATCTTCGATCCGGCGACCGTGATCGACAGGGCGACGTTCGAAGCGCCCACCGCGATGCCCGAGGGGGTGCGGCACGTCCTGGTCAACGGCAAGCCGGCGTGGCGCGATGGCGCGCCAACAACACAACCCCGCCAGCCCCGCCATAGATACTGTCGTTGGTTGGGGAGTAATCGGCGGCGTGTATCCCGCGATTGTGTTTGACCGCCGCAACTGCGTTTTGCAGACCATCGTATGTGTAACTGCCGGCA
>JAURGL010000031.1 GCA_030833825.1 Vulcanococcus sp. SFB_649D_100_25
GGCTTGACCTCATCAGTGGTGATCGTTGCCCGGGTTATGCAGCCCGGGGGATCAACAATCGTGGGATTCGCAGTGGCGTATCGCTGTTGCGGCTACGGGGTGATGTGCTCGCCACATCACCGAGTTCACTGTGGGTTTGACGCATATCGAGCGCACCTCCGTTGTGCGCACCGGCTCGGGTGATCCCTGGCCGGACTCTGTTGGAGGCAGAGGTCGGGTTGGTTACCGGTCCTCCCCTCAACTTCAACGTACGCCGATCCTGCGCTCGATCGGGGACTGGAGGAGGTCCTATTCCCGTACCTGAAGCCACCAGCCAACACGATCAGCGTTTCTACTCATGACCCCCGTCAGGGGTGGCGTCATAACAGTGCCGGAAGCGGCATTTGCTGATTGCGATTGCGCCGCGATCCACTGGGGGTGCTTCATGTCTGGCGCCCCCACCCCAACCGTCGGCTCAAAAAAAATCCCCCGACTTGATGGCCCAAGCCCAGGGACGGGGTCTTCGTCCGCCCTTTGGCGGCAACCTCACACTCCTCCAGCGTTGAGTACGTCGCAAAGCCCCATATGGGGACAAAGCAGGAGGAATCTGGCAGGCTTTCGGGACCTGCAGATCGGTCATCCTTCTTCCATCAGATCTGGCCCAGCTCGCCAGATGCGCCTGGCAGAGGCAACAGCAATCCACCGCTGATCTGGATCGCGCCAATCGCGAGTTCGCGACCCTGGCGATGTGGACGCGCATGGCTCAGGCAACAGGACAAGATTCGCGCCGCTGAAGGATGTCCCAGCGAGCCCCCTATCAACCCTCCCTGTTGCGCTTACTCCATGGCGCCATGGTGTTGCTGGTGCCGCTTGCCTCCCTCAGTGGAGCTGCGGTGTTCTCCAATCACGATGGGCGCTGGTGGCGGCTCCCCTTTCAGCTTCCCGGGGACTGGATCGACATCCACGGCACGGTTGGCGTGATCCTCTGGCCGTTGGCCCTGTTGTTCGCCGCCTATGCGCTGAGTTTCGGGAGGGCACGGCTGGCCCGAGCCGCCAACGCTGCAGCTCTGATGGGTCTTCTGTTGGCTGTGGTCAGCGGCAAACTGATGGAGGAAGACTGGCTGCGTGAAGGGCAGTTTGATCAACCCATCTACCACCTGCATCTGGTGGCCTGGATCCTGGTGACAGGGGCAGTGCTCTGGCACATCGTTGCCGTCCTCTCCCGAGGTGGCCTCCTCCTGGCCCGATCGATGTTCCGCCTCGAGACGCGCGACAACGATCGCCCGTGGCTCTTCATCAGGCGATGATGGGCTAGAGGATTCAGGTTCCCGTGACAGGTCGTCGACTCGGTTGTCTGTTGTCGTTGAGCATGGCCTGCAGCCCTGTTCTGGCTGCACCCTTCAGCTACGACCCGGTGTCATTTGCGGGATACGCCAACCAGGTGTTCAAGAACAAGGGGGAGCCGATCTTCGTGCGGAACCTCTCCACCTGCATGCGCGAAGGAAAGGAGCGAACTGGATACCGTTGCCTCGGGGGTGAACTCCTGCAGGATCTCCCTTCTCAAAAGGGCCGTAACTTCTGCAAACTCGATGCCCTCTGGTACGTGCCCCGCAGCAAAACGGTGCAGTACCGCAGCGGCAGCTGTGTGTTCAAAGCCGATCAACAGCGGATGATTGAAGGGGGCCAGCAACTTCTGCGCAAAGGGCTGGAGCAGCTTGAGAACTACAGCAAATAAGAAAGACTCTCGACGCCACCGGCATCTCCGCCTGATCTGGAAGGCCCTGACCTACCGCGTCATAGCGATTGCTTTCACGGCCTTGTTCACAGGGATCAGCAAGTCCCTGCAGATCCACATCGGCCTGACCCTGATCTATTACCTGTTTGATGTGCTCTGGGATCGCCCACACCGGCGCTGATCGGCCTGATCAAAAAATCCCCAGGGTCTTCTTCTTGCAGTAGCCGGCCCCGATGTTCATCCAGCCCGACGGGCAGGGCTGCCCATTGGTGGGGGCCACCTGGTAGTTGATCGGCGAGACGCAGTGGGTGCCGAGGTCATTCACATATCCCAGGGGGCACTGGTCATAGCCCGGGAGCTTGGGGATGCGGGTCTGGGCTTGGGCACCGATCGGGAGGCCCGCCGGCAGGAGCAGCAGAAGCAGACAAGAGGGGGCACGGCGATCCATGTCCATGCGTCCTGCAAACAGGACCTCACTGTATGGAGGGGATCCCAAATGCCAACCTCTTGGCACAGGCCTCAACCGAAGCTGAACCAATCCAGCCTCTGCTGTTGATTGGTGGGATCGCACTGGACCAATTCCACCCCCTTCACCGTTCCGTCGCTGCGATACCAGGGGTCAGCGCAGATGCTTCGAAAAGCCTCACGGGCCTCCTCCAGGGTGTCGAACGCCCCTGCGTTGACAACCCCCCAGGCGTCATGGGTGAGGAGCTTGAAGGTCATGAAAGGACAGCGGTGCACGGATCAGGCTGATGGTGCCGTGATACATCCGGCCCATCAGGGTCAAGTGGGCACCGGCTCGAACCAGCGAGAGCACCGCCAGACCAATGCAGAGAGGACAGTGCCACAGGCTCATGATTGCTGCGCATGCCTCGCTACAACCAGAACCGTAGAAGGGATCTAACTTTCCAGGATGTTGTGGCAACACATCCGTTACTGGATCACCCAGATCAGCAGCAGCTCGCAGCCTGCTGTGGAACAAGGGTGTGACTTGCCTGAGGCCATCAGCCCTGAGCGCCCTGTTGCTGAGGTCATCAGCTTCTGGCGCTATCACGCTGCACTCAGCGTGTACACACCGCTGTCCCATCTCCACAAGGACGGGCAGGAACGCAGACACAATCCAGCCAACCTCCAGCTCGTTAGCAACCCGGACCAGAGCCATGGAGCCTGGATTGCCTACCGGGCCGATGGATTCATCGCATTCAGTGAACTCAGCCAAGGGCAGATCGACAACCTGATCGCCGAGGCAGGGGCAGAGCGGGAGCAGAAACTGCGCTTCCTGATCCGGTTCCGCGAGATCTTTGAGAGCAAGGTCCTGCACGTCGACCAAAAGTTGATGCAGATCTATGCCCTTGCTGACAAGCCTGAATTTGCCAAGCCATGGCAAAGCGTCCAGGCAAACAACTTCCCTGACAACGTCTTCATCGCCGATCTCACCAAGATCAAAGGGATCGGTAGCCAAAAGGCTCTGCTCCTTTGGACAGCAGGCCTAAGGACACCCGCGATGGTCCAAGCCGCCTCGGATCAGGATCTCCTGGCAATCCGCGGCATTGGTCCGAAACTCATCACCCGAATCCGCGCCCAGACGGCGGCCTGAATCAGCCGACCAGCGAGCGACCACCCCGTTTCCAGGGGCGGATGATGGCCGCCTTCAACTCCTTGGATTGCTGCTTGGTCGGCATACGCCTTTGCTCGAGAAAAAGACCATCGTTCAACACAACACGCAATCCGATCACAGCCAACAAGGCGAAGGACTTCACTCGACGCAGGAACTCTCGGCCGGTTATCACGCAGGCCCCAAGCCACTGATGTAGCGCTCACGACTGTTGCGACAACAAGAAACGTGTCTTTGTGCCGCAAGACACAGTTAGAGGTCTCAGCGGTTCAAGAGCTTGAACAGAGCACCAAGTCGAACGCGGGGATGCCCACCTCTTTCAGTAATCCATGCCTCGTGCGCTTCAGCGATCCGCAGGCGCCTTACCGCGGAGCATGGGTCTTCTACAGCGCCAGTCATCTCGGCGCTTACGCCGCCTGCCATGAGCTGTTGGACCAGGGCCAACCGATGCGGGTGATTGAGCAGCGGGACCTGCAGAACCTGATGGATGCACGCCGCTTCAGCCAACACCTGATCCTGCATGGCTGGTCTCCGCAAATCATCAACTCGGAGCAGGGCTATCGACTGATTGGGGCCTGAACGCGAACGGCACACCCTCCCTAGGGTTGGGGTGAACAGGCCAGATCATGGGGATCCGCAAACAGCTGCTCGCCCTGCTCTTTGGGGTGGATGTCGCCTTGATCGAGAAGCTCGAGCGCAAGCTGGCGAAGCAAGCCGCCAAGGGGGGCGAAGGAAGCAAGCGGAGCAAGAAGAGCAAAAAGAAGAAGAGCAAAAAAGGCCACCCCCCCAGCGCAAGCCCCCTGCCCGCCACGACGCCGGAAGCGGAGGCGGCCCGAATCCAGGCCCGAAACGCCTCAAAGGAGAGCGACAAAAAAGGCGCCCCCTAGGGGACGCCGATCGAGCCTGGACGCGATCAGAAGATCGGAGCCCAGGCCTTTTTCACACTGGCGAGCTGAGCCTGTTGCAGGCGCTGGGCCTTCAGGATCTGCGCGCGGATGAGGGCGAGGGTGTTCATGGCATGCGCCTCGAGCTGGCAGCCCCGTTCCCTGCTGCCAAGGCATGCATCCCCGAAGGGACGAACGTGTTTAAAGCGTAACAACCGCTACAAGCAGAAGTTGTATCGTGCTGTACCGCTACCCGTCATTGACAGCAGGGCGGCAGCAGGGCCATAACCGAAGCGGATGCGGCCGAGAAGACACCGCGATCCCATTGGGGGCTGGCCATAGCCCCCAACCCTTTCGGGGACGACCGACTCAACACTGGCAGTCGCCCCGCTAGAAGGACGGCTGGAGAGACAAGGGGGCCCATGGAACATGCACTGATCGCCTTCCTGGCCATCGGGGCAGCGGTGCTCACGCTGGGGGCATGGATGCTCTCCAGCTTCAGCGCCCAAGACGCCGACTAGAGCTCCCCAGGAGCGGGGGGCCGCCCCGACTTCGCCAGGTCCACCAGGGCGGCATCAACGGCGGCGCACTGACAACCCGGATAGGCCTGCCTCGCCCAATCAAGGGCCTGCTGGCGGGACTCCGCCTCCACAGAACGGGTCTCCGAACGATCAGGCCCGGAGCAATACACCTGATAGCGCCGCAGCATGACTCGCCCTGTGCACCAAACCAATCCCTAGCCACGAAATCGAGCCGGCAAGCATCCGAGGCGCAATTCCGTAGCTAGGGATGGGGACCACCCCCTCGAGCATGCCCCTCCTCAGCGGACCACTGGAACTGATCTGGGGAATGGCCGGGCTGATGAAAGCCCTGCTGCTGGATCCGGCCGCCCGCAGTGAGGAGCAGCCCGAGCCGCCGTCAGCGCCACCAGACCAAGCCCCATAGGACCGTTACATCCTGTTACAGTCGCCTCAGGTTTGGAAACAGGGCCATGGAAGCGGACTACGGGATGGCGATCACGGCCATGGTTGTCATTGGCGCCCTGCTCACCGCAGGGGTGGTTTATGTGCTCTCCCGCCCCAGCGACCTCGGCCCCAAGCGCCCCTGATTTTGGAGAGAACGATGCAAACCAATCAAGTCAACGACGCCTTGTCCCGGAACCGGGCTGAGCACTCCATCCACCAGCAACAACTGCAACGGGTTGAACTCTTCAATGGCCGGATGGCGATGCTGGGGATCGTGATTGGGGTGATCACTGAGGGGCTCACCGGTCAGGGGATTGTCCACCAGATCGGTCTCGGGGCACTTGTGGATGGCTATGCCGCCTGCCACACCCAATACCTCCCCTTCTGCTTCTGATCACCCGAATCCCCCATGGCCCCAGAGGAATTTCGCTACGAACCCGTCGAAGCCTTCGGTCGCAGCATGACCAGCCCTCGACCCTGGAACACCTCGGCCCTCGAAGGGGTGGAGCGCCTCAACGGTCGGGTTGCCATGCTCGGTTTCGCCGCAGCCTTGATCGGTGAATGGATCACCGGCCATGGCCCCGCCGGCCAGGTGATTGATCTGGTCCGCTGGTACCTCAGCTGACGCTGACGACGCCTCGAAGGCTTGCTAGGCCAGGAGAAAGCAGCAGTCGGGGCGCGTGATGAAGCGGATTTTTGAAGTCTTCCATGCAGGACCTGCCGACTACGGCCGTTTCCACGTGGTCGCCCGTAACCGGCAGGAAGCGAAGCATCTAGCAGCCTCCAGCTATCCGGAGCATCGCTTTGCTGTCTTCCCAAGCGAGTTAATCCGGCCCGAGTGGCGCTACGACCTGCTGGCCGAATGGCAAAACACCCTTTAAACCTCAGGTTTGGCTGAGCGGGACACGATCAGATTCAGCTCAGCTGCCCAGGCCAGCAGATCGTTGGTGGCCGTCAACACCTCCAGCGATCGGCTCCATGCTTCGTGCAGATCTGGGGCCGCCATCACGTAGTTCTCCGCCAGCTCGTAGGAGCGCACCAGGGCGCAGGCCCCCTTCAAACGCTCTGGGGTGAAGTTGTGAGCCATGACCTTGTCCAGCAGGCCCAACTGCCAGAAGGCCCGGCCGACGCCGCGGTCCCCAGAAAAGCTCTGCTGGAGAGTCCGCAGGACGGGTTGAAAGTCTGGGCGATGGAGATGATCCATGCCCCAGCCCTAACACTGTTTAAATCTCTTCTGCAGAGAAAAATCATCCTCAAGTCGGGCAATCACAAGGCCTTGCAAATGAAGCTCGCCTGAGCCATGACCAATGAATGGCAGGGGCAGAACCCGAAACCCCGCCAGCAACGGCCCTCGGACCACCCGGGGGCTTTTGCATCTCAACTCCAGCTGGAGGCCCATGGGCGCACCGCGATCGATGCCACACGACTCACCGGGGATGAAACGTCTCGTGGCCATGACCCCGACGGGATCAACGATTGAAGCCCTGGAGGATGGGCACTACCGGGTCTGCTTGCCCGAAGGTCCCTGCCAGATCGTCACAGGCCTGCATCGCGCCAATGACCTGCTGTATTGGAGCGAGCAAACCAGGCCCCATAAGAACCTGATGGAAGGTTGATGCCCCCTGGTGCTGCAGCGAACGCCGCAAGGCGGACATAAAAAAGCCCCGGGGCTGAGCCACCGGGGCAAGGGATTCACCAGGCGAGATCAGGACATGTCGCCGCAGGTGCAGCGCTTGAGGTTGTCCCAATCCTCCAGAACTTGGCCGCAGCCATTCACCACGCAGTGGAGGGGATCGTCGGCCACCACCGTGAAGATGCCGGTGGATTCGGTGATCAGATCACTGATTCCCGGAATCAAGGCACCACCGCCGGCCAGAACAATGCCACGGGCATGAACGTCGGCAGCGAGCTCAGGGGGGGTTTGCTCGAGGACGCGCTTGATGGATTCAACGATCGCGCTGAGGGGCTCTTCAATCGCGCCACGGATTTCGAGGGCGGTCACGGTGATGCTCTCAGGCAATCCGGTGCGGTTATTGAAACCACTGACCTCCATGTGGCGGTCGTCGTTCTTGGCATTGGCATGGGCCGAGCCAATCTGCATCTTGACCTTTTCGGCGGTGGATTCACCAATCACCAGCCCGTAGGTCTTCTTGAGATACGAGGCAATGCTCTCGGTGATTTCGTCTCCAGCGATGCGGACCGATTCACTCGCCACAGGAGAGCCCAGGCTGAGCACAGCGACATCAGTTGTGCCACCACCGATGTCAACAATCATGCTGCCAACAGGCTCGGTGATAGGCAGACCAGCACCGATCGCTGCAGCAACGGTTTCATCGATCAGATACACCTCTTTGGAGCCGATGATGCCTGCTTCACGCACGGCTCGGCGCTCCACATCGGTGATGCTGCTGGGGATGCCAACGACCATGCGTGGGGCAGTGGTCTTGCCGGCATTGCCACGACGCATGAAGGTCTGCATCATCAATTCCGCCGCGGCGTAATCGGCAATGACGCCATCACGCAGTGGACGAATCGCCTGGATGGATTTAGGCGTCTTGCCGATCATCCGCTTGGCACCAGCTCCCACTTCAATGGGAACGCCACGCTCAATATCCAGAGCGACGACGGAAGGTTCGTCTAGAACGATGCCTTTCCCTGAGACGTACATCAGGGTGTTAGCCGTCCCCAGATCGACACCGATGGAGGAATGATTCCGGAAAGGCCAGAACATGGTTTTTTTGCTGATCAACCCAAAACTGGCCAGAGCGATTTATCCATCCGTCGTCGTTAATAAAATCTTCCACTCCTCGATCGATCTCGTATTAATTGCAATGGCGCACCTATTCCAGAGATAGCCCTAGGGCAAGTGCCGCTTCGCCAGGGGGCGCTCTACAGGTAGTGCAACAGCCAGCGGGCAGCCGAAGCGGATGCCCCTGTGCGTTAATCTCAACAAACGTCCGAACCGGCGGCATTCAGCCCGGCTGGGGACAGATCAAGCACTGCGATCGACCCGCAAGGGTGCAGCGAATCCCATGACCCTCGGGCGATTCCTTGTTTTCTTTGTCATTGGCCTCGTCCTGGCCTTTTCGCTGACGCTCACCTGGCTGTTCTGGATCCTGGGGGTGGCTTTGCTGGCGGTGGTTCTCAAGCTCTGGCTCAACCCCTGAGGCCATGTCTCAAACCACCACCCACAACGGTGTCAGCTACAAGCTGACCAAGCTCCCCTCAGCCCTGGATGCCTCCAAGGCCTCAAACCGGATCCGGCCCTGGCTCAGCCGCAGCGAAGAAGAGCAGAAGCAGAGCGAGCGGATCGCCCGGATCCGCCGGGACAGCGGCATCCCCTCCCCTGATGAGTGGATGTGGTGACCCAGGCCCCCCTCAGGCTCCCTGCTGCAGACTGACTGCCGAGAAGCCCCTGGAGCGAGCCTGTGGAACGAACCCTCAAGGGTGTGGCCTACGTCTCGGTGTGGGTCCTGATCTGGGGAACCGTGGCCTCCCTGATTGATTTTGTCCTGCTCGAACGGGAGATCTACGCGGCCGCGAGCCTGGGGCAAGCGACCACCTTCGTGGGCTACGGCCTGGCCACAGTGGTCCTGGCCTGGCGCTATGCACCCCGGTTCCTGGGAAGCGATTAAGGCAGCTTTTTATGCTGATCAAATCGAAAGTGAAGGGGAAAATGATCAGGAAAAAACTTGAATCAACAGCACGACAACTGAATTCTGCAGCTAGCGGTAGGGCGCTCTGAATTCAAGAGTCAGCCATGTCAAAACATCAGCTGGAACTGTTCATGGCGAAAGCCAAGGGCAATTCCACGATGCAGCGTGAACTGGAGCGCTGCGGCCCCAACAACAGCTGTGTTGCTGCTGTTGCTCGCAAGCACGGGCACAAATTCTCCCCAGCGACCCTGACCCGCTGGCAACACGATCACCCGAGCACCCACTGACCCAAACAGCCGGATCCAGCAGGGTCCGGCTTTCTTATGGTTGCCGGATGCATGCCCCGCGACGCCTGCCCTCGCTGCAGAACTGTCTCCTGAAGAGCCTGGTGATCAGCAGCGTCCTACTCATCGGAGCTGCGGCTCAGGGGCAATCCCTCAACTCCCTGCAGCAGACAGCACGGCGCTGTTTCCAGGGGAGTGACCGCCCCAGCTGCCGCAGCGCCATGGAACTCTCCGTTCAGCTGCGGGAGCAGGCGGATTCCAAGAATGCCTTGCGCTGCTACACCGCACTGCTGGGGGTTGAGGCGATGCTGAACCTGAGCTTGTTTGGCGACAGGGATCAGGCCCGCGATGAACAAGCCCTGCTGCAGTCCAGCCAGGAATGCCAGGCGCTGCACATCCGATCGTGACGGAGCTGGTCAAGCCTTGAATCCGCTGCCAGCCTGAGGGCATCTGCGCGCAGGTCATCCATGCACTCCGCCCAGGCCCTCCGAGAGCGCTATGCCGCTGGGGAAAGCAGCCCCGGGGAGGTGAACGCCATCGCCCGGGTTTACTCGTCCCTAAAGCAGTTGAGCTATCCCCAAGCCCTGGAGGATGTCCATGACGGACTGGGCTATGGGATGGCGGAAGACATCAACTGCCTCCAGGGGGGATTCCCCTGGGCAGAGGTGGAACGTTCCCTGATCCCCATGGGCAGGCGTTGGATTAACAACGCCTGAGGGGGACTTCAGGACTTGGGAACGAACAACTGAGAGAGAAAGAACAGGATCCCGGCACCGGCCAGTGCAGGCAGGACCACGGGGACGCCCCGGGGGGCAACGGCGGAAGCCAACACCAGGTAATCCATTCGGGTTTCAACAGGATCGCTGAATTTTTAGCACCGGTGCTGGGCCCTGTCCCCGCAGACGCAATCTGTCGATAGGGAAGGACCCCGGAACGGCTTCAGAACCACTCCGATCGGGCTTCTTCTTTGGTGTTCACCTTGGCTTCGGGGGTACGGCGCTCAAATTCAAGACGGATCGAGCGCTCCTGTTCACCGTCTGCGGCAACGGCCCTGATCGGGTAGAGCTGTTCTCCATCCCGGAACGGGACGTGCATCCGGAAGGTGCCATCGCTCTCCAGGGGAATCTGGCGATCACCCACATAGAGAGCAGCCATGGGGTCAGTGGCGCCATAGACGATCAGCTCGGCGTCGGCCACCAGCCAGAAGGAGCGCTCGCGCCCCAAGCCCGCACCGGACTCGTTGCGACCGCTGGCCCACAGCCCAGCACCTGAAGCGTTGAGACCGCCCTGGGCAAGGTCGTACTCATGGAGGATCTCGGATCCAACCCGACGGCTACGGGTGGGGACTGCCGCGCGCTGGTAGTACTGCTCGTGGGGCACCCCGGAACTGACCACAGGCTCAGGCCAGCTGGTGGCTGGGGGCTCTTCGAGGGAGAAGGGAACGAAGCAGTCGGCGATCCGTGCAGAAGGCTCCAGACCAGGGACATGGGCTACGGCCGAGAAGGCGAGGGAATACCAACCACCACTGCGAAGCCGATAGCCCAACTCCACCCGGTAATCCCGGTTATCCAGGGGAACGGGCATGAACCACTCGCTGGTCTTTGCATCCACCACGATTTCCTGAAGGGTGTGGGGATGGACCTGGTTACCGGACAGGCCCGTCAGGTCGGCCAGACGAATGCAGAGCTGGGTGCCCCCTGCTTTTTGAACCCGTTTGAGATCAGCGGCGCTGATCCTCCAGAAGCAGTAGGCCCACTGGGGATCGCGGGGCAAAAACACCACATGGGTGCCGTGGGAATCAGCTGAAGCCTCGATGAGCTCCACCACGGGGGCAGGTTGATCAAGGGCGGGGAGGCGCTCCTTGATCGTGGCTTTCAATTTGCTGGGGATGAGCTCACGGATCCAGCCCAGGGCACCTTTGCTCGCAGCCTTGGCGTTCGGGTTGATGTCGCCCATAGCTCTGCCCGTCCCTCGATCGATGTCGCACCATCGTCACCGACCTACCCAGCAGCAAAGCGCCTCTGTCAGGGGATCGGTACGACCGGGGATCACGGCTCATTCAGCCTGAAGCTGCTCCCGGGCCACCGCCAGAGCCCTCAGGGCCTCATCACTGATCTGGGGGTAATGCAAATCAAGTCCATGCAGGCTGTGAATCACTGCGGCAGCCACCACAAGGCGGGAAAACCACTTGCGATCCGCCGGCACCACATACCAGGGAGCCTGTTCCGTTGCCGTGGCACGAATCATCTCCTCATAGGCCTGCATGTAGTGATCCCAATGGGCCCGTTCACGGATATCGGCGGCTGAGAACTTCCAGTGTTTTCGTGGATTGTTCAGGCGCTCGAGAAAGCGACGCTTCTGCTCAGCCTTTGAAAGGTGCAGAAAGAACTTCCGCACCAAAAAACCATTGGCACTGAGATAGGCCTCGTAATGACGGATCTCCTCAAAGCGCTGCTGCCAAATGCCTGGGGTTCGGACTGACGGGGGCAGGGATTGGCGATCAAGCAACTCGGGATGGACCCGGACCACCAGGGTTTCCTCGTAATAGCTGCGGTTGAAGATCCCAATGCGACCCCGCTCCGGCAAACACTGATTGACCCGCCAGAGGTAGTCGTGATCGAGCTCGACAGCCGAGGGGGCCTTGAAGGACGTCACCTGGCAACCCTGAGGATTCACTCCGCTCATCACATGTTTGATCGTCCCGTCCTTCCCGGCCGCATCCATGGCCTGAAACAGCAACAGGACCCCCCAGGAGTTCTGGGCATAGAGCTTTTGCTGGAGCTCTGAAAGCATCTGCACGCCCTGCTCCAGGGCGGCTTTGGCGCCGCGTTTGTCCCCGGCGAGATCCAGGGTGCCGCCGGGATCCACATCCTTGAGGCGAAACGTCTCTCCGCAACTCACCCGAAAGGGCGCACTGATCGCTTCACACCGCTCCAGCGCCTCGGAGTTGATCAGATCTGAAGCCATGGTGGGAGCGCGGTTGGGGCACTGCCCACAACCTGTCCAGAGAGCTCACGACTGTCAGCACTGCCAAACCGGCGCAACCTCAGCACAATCGTGATGACCGCAGAGATCCCATGCCCGGCAAACGCCATCTCGTCGGCTACTTGGTCTTAGCCCTGAGCGGGTTGTCAGCCCAAGCAGCAGAGCCCCTGCTGGGGAAGCTTCAGCTGGCCGTCCAAGCCTGTGGAAGCCTGAGCAGCAGGAACGCCTGTCAGGACGTCCGCACGCTCGTGTCGCAGATCCAGGGACAGGCGAACTACGCGAACGCCTCTCACCTCTGCAAGGAAGAGCTCACGG
The DNA here is from genome assembly GCA_030833825.1 of Vulcanococcus sp. SFB_649D_100_25. Taxonomy (GTDB): domain Bacteria; phylum Cyanobacteriota; class Cyanobacteriia; order PCC-6307; family Cyanobiaceae; genus Vulcanococcus. Next base: position 12,419 of record JAURGL010000031.1, read on the forward strand.
AGCTGCAGGATCTCCTCACCCTCTTCAAAGAGCGCGATGCGGTGCCCAACGAACTGATGTCCTCCGGCTGGGATGTGCAACAGGCCTGCAGCCCGTTCCAGCTCTGAACAACGCGGTCACCCGAAAAACTGGATTTCGGTTCCCAGGAGAAAAACATTCCCGCCTAGTTGTCGTCAGCTCTGCTGCCGCAACCCATGGCCCGATGCCTGTCGTCTCCGGCAGCAACCCTGCTGATGCTCTGCGGCCTGCTCGCAGCTCCAGGCCTTACCAGTCCCAAGGCAAGCGCCCAGGAGCTGGCCCTCACCAGGGAGGTGCGCCTCACCTTTGAGCGCACCGATCGGCATCTCAGCCGCACCGGTGACCCGATCTGGGATCTGCGGGTTGAGATCCCCGGTGAGCCCGTGCGCCATTTCGAGGCGGTCAGTGGTCGCGCTGACAGGCAAAGGGCCAACCGCCATCAGATGGGCAGCGAAGCCCCTCTTCCCCAGGGCCACTACGCGATTGGGGCCATTGAGCCCCTGGGCAGGCAGGACCCCACTGAGCTGGGCCCGATCTGGATCGGCATTGAACCCCTCTTCCCCACGGGGAGACGCGTCCTGGGGATCCACCTCGACCCCAGTGCCGGGATCAACTGGAACAGCGGCACCGGTGGCTGCATCGGCCTGATTCGTCGCGCCGACATGCTCAGCCTTGCCGAGCTGGTGAAGCGCAGCCACGCCCAGACCCTGGTGGTGAACAACTGAGGCTGTGGTCAAAAGCAGCTGACGTTGCTACAGCTGGAATGCCGCCGAGGTGGAATAGCGGCCACCAGCGCTCCACTGGTTTCAGCCGGCGGTAGTGGTCACCTCAATGGGTACCACTCCTCACACCCCCCGACCCCGCTGCAATGCGGGGTTTTTTATGGGTTCAGGGGATCGCTGGCCATCGAGCAGTTTGCTTCAGATGGCAGCAAACACTCTGCTGATTCCCACTGTTCTCACCGGCAGAGGACAGGTTGGAAGCATGAACCGATCGCAACAGCCACTGAACTACCGCGTTCGGCTGCTTTTTGAATACGAACAGAGGGCTCCTGATGACGTGTCAGGCCCCTGTTTTTGCAGTTTGGAAGCGGCGGAACTGCATGCCAACAGCGTGTCGCAGGGCAATCACCACAGTGTGATCATTGAGAAGCTGGCGCCGGGCGGTTGCTGGTTGCAGCTGCTATCGATGTCCTGAAAAGCAGCCGTTGGTTGCTAGAACTAATCACAGGCTTGCGCGATCAACTGCTCTTCCAACTCGGGGGTAATCCCCCCGTAGCTGTATTCAGAACTGGGGGGGTAATCGAGATCCCGGAGCCACTCCACCAGCAGCCGACGATCACGCATCGCCACGGCGAGATCCATCAGATCACGCCCGAGGGAACCCTCCACTTGGATGGCTTCTTCAAGAGCTTCCAACTCACTGCAAATGGCCCGATAAAGGCAATACTCGCGAAGACTGAGTTGGACAATCCGGCGGCGTTGATGATGGATCACACCAAGGACTGTGACCAAGCCAAGGCCGCAGGGCCGGGCCTCCCTTCGATCTGCCCCAGATCCGCAGCCGATCAGGCGGCGCCAAGATCCTCCCGCTTCAGCACAACGGCACCTTCAGCCAGCAAAAGGCGGTGCCGCTGCACTTCTTGATCCAGGGGGACCACAACACTCTGGGCCCCACCGCTGGTCCAGTAGTGAAGCCTGACCTGATGGGTGACGTCTTTCTGGTTGGTCATCCAGAACCAAACGACTGCAACCATTCAGCCGCAGGTTCCGGGACCTTGTCGTCGTTTCCACTACCGCCGGACGCGCTCGTTTCCGCACATCGATGACCCCGTTGTTGCTGTGGCCAAATGAGAAGCTGTCGCAAACGCCACTGATCGGTGATGCCTGACGCGTCCCAACAATTGATCGATGCCTTGGAGTGGCGCTACGCCACCAAGGTTTTTGATGGGCAACGGCAGATCGATGCGGCCACCTGGAGCACCCTTGAGCGCTCCCTCCTGCTCACCGCCTCCTCCTATGGGCTCCAGCCCTGGAAGTTCCTGGTGATCACCGATGCAGCGATCCGCGCCGAGCTGAGACCCCACTCCTGGAACCAGAGCCAGATCACCGACTGCTCCCATCTGGTGGTGCTGCTGAAGAAGCGTCAGATCACCGCAGCGGATGCCGACCAACTGATTCAGGCCACCGCCAGCACCCGCGGCATCGAAGCCAGTGCCCTCGATGGCTACCGGCAGATGATCCAAGTGGATCTGATCGACGGCCCCCGCAGCCAGATCATCGGGCAGTGGTCCGCCAACCAGGTGTACATCGCCTTGGGCAATCTGCTGACCAGCGCCGCCCTGCTGGGGGTCGACACCTGCGCCATCGAGGGCTTCAGCCCCCCCGAGTACGACCGGATCCTCGGCCTGGAGACGGGCGATTACCAAAGCTGCGTGGTCTGCGCCTGCGGCTATCGCAGCCAAGACGACAAGTACGCCAGCCTGAGCAAGGTCCGCTACGGCGCTGACCGCTTGATTGAACACCGCTGAGTCGCAATCCCATGGCCAAAGCCAAAGCAGGGGCCCCCAAGCCGGCCGCCCCCGCCACGCCGTCCCCACGGACCATCAAGTTGCAGATTGCCGGGGCTGTATTCGTCCCGATGCTGGCCCTGGGCCTCTGGCTCAACAGCAAGGGGTTCTTTAACTAAGGGCCGCTAAGGCCAGCCGTTTCAGCAGCAGCTGGCCGCCACTGCCCCGGGGGATCTCTGAACCTCCCGATCGAAGGGGATGGCACTGCCGCAGCCTTCAAACAGGCCGTAGTGGCGCTCGAAATCGCCGATGAAGCGAAAGTGCGGGGCAAAGCGGGTTTGCTGCAGCATCCGATAGGTGTTGCCGCACACCGGGAACACCTTCCCGGTTTCGATGCTGTGGTGCTTATC
>JAURGL010000032.1 GCA_030833825.1 Vulcanococcus sp. SFB_649D_100_25
GGCATGGCCGGCGACAACGTGGGCCTGCTGCTCCGCGGTGTGCAGAAGGAAGATATCGAGCGCGGCATGGTGCTCGTGAAGCCCGGTTCCATCACCCCCCACACCAAGTTCGAGGGTGAGGTGTACGTGCTGAAGAAGGAAGAAGGCGGCCGCCACACCCCCTTCTTTGCTGGCTATCGCCCGCAGTTCTACATCCGTACGACCGACGTGACCGGTCAGATCACCGCCTTCACGGCCGACGACGGCTCCAACGTGGAAATGGTGATGCCCGGTGACCGCATCAAGATGACCGGCGAGCTGATCTGCCCCGTCGCCATCGAGCAGGGCATGCGCTTCGCCATCCGCGAAGGCGGCCGCACCATCGGTGCCGGCGTGGTCTCCAAGATCATCGAGTGATCCTGATTCGGATCCAACCGTGATCTAGGGTTTGGGGTGAAGGTTCGCCTTCACCCCACTCCTTGCACCTCGACAATCCAGCTGCTTTGGGTCTGATCCGGTTCCTCCGGCATCCCAGCGCTGCTCTCCAAGGCGCATCACCAGTCAGTTCTTTGCTGTCTCCAGGGCGTTGCCCTTGGACCACGGACCCTGACCTGGCGCGCGAACCGACGAACGCTTTTCGACGTCAGACACACCATGTCCACCGCTATCGCTCAGCAGAAGATCCGCATCCGCCTGAAGGCGTTTGATCGCCGCATGCTGGATCTGTCCTGCGAAAAAATCATCGAAACGGCCGATCACACCGCGGCAACCGCCATCGGCCCGATCCCCCTCCCCACCAAGCGCAAGATCTATTGCGTGCTGCGCTCGCCCCACGTGGACAAGGATTCCCGCGAGCACTTCGAGACCCGCACCCACCGCCGGATCATCGATATCTACAGCCCCTCGGCTAAGACCATTGATGCCCTGATGAAGCTGGATCTGCCCAGCGGCGTCGACATCGAAGTCAAGCTCTGATTCATAGGCTCATCGCAGCTGGTTGTCGTTCAAAAACCCGCCCCTGGGCGGGTTTTTTCATGGCTGCGAGCGACCACGACAGGAACAGCCTCTGCCTAGGATTCGTCCTCCAAGAACGCCGTTGTGCTGCGCGGCGAGCATCCACTCAGAACCCGCCCCAGGACACCAACGACGTGACTCAACTGGCCGTGCGCGAGCTGCCCCTGTTCCCACTGCCTGATGTGGTGCTCTTCCCCCAGGAGGTGCTGCCCCTTCACATCTTTGAGCCGCGCTACCGGATGATGCTGCGGACGGTCCTCGAAACAGATCGACGCTTCGGGGTGGTGCGCTGGGATCCCCAGGCGGGGACGATGGCCAGCGTTGGCTGCTGCGCCGAGATTCTCCAGTGCCAGACCCAGAAGGACGACCGGAGCTACATCGTCACCATGGGGCAACAACGCTTTCGTCTCCTGGAAGTGGTGCGTGAAGCGCCGTTCAAGGTGGGTCTGGTCAGCTGGATCGAAGATGAACAACCGGATGATCACGATCAGCTCAGCCAACTCTCCACAGAGGTGAGCCAGGCCCTGACGGATGTGATCGAGCTGACCGGCAAGTTGATGGGCAAACCGACAAGCGTGCCGAACGACCTTCCAGACCTGCCCAGGGAGCTCTCCTACTGGATCGGATCCCACCTAGGGGGTCCCGTGGCTGACCAGCAACAGGCCCTGCTGGAGATCACGAATACGGAGGAACGGCTGCGGCAGGAGTTTGAGCTGCTGGATGAGACCCGCCGCCAACTGGCTGCTCGCACGGTTCTGGAATCAACCCTGCGCGATCTCAAGGGGCCCGGCGACGAGGAGGCCGGATCCAGCGCCGAAAGCGATCAGGAGGGCTGAGGATGTTGACCCCCACCTGGGCCGGCGGCGTGGTGGTCGCCGCGGCCCTGCTGGCCGCTGGTCTGCTGATTGGCCTGGCGATTTGGTCCTGGCGCGACAGGGCTTTTCACACCACAGCCAGCGTGGCGGAGGCCTATGACCGCTGGACCGATGACCAACTCTTGGAGCGGCTCTGGGGAGAGCACGTGCACCTGGGCCATTACGGGGCACCGCCGGGCCCGCGGGACTTCCGCCAAGCCAAAGAAGCCTTCGTGCATGAACTCGTCCGTTGGAGCGGGCTTGATCAACTCCCGCGGGGAAGCAAGGTCCTGGATGTGGGCTGCGGGATCGGCGGTAGCGCCAGGATCCTGGCCCGCGACTATGGCCTTGAGGTCCTGGGGATCAGCATCAGCCCTGGGCAGATCCAACGGGCCCAGGACCTCACCCCGGAGGGCCTGAGCTGCCATTTCGCGGTGATGGATGCCCTCGATCTGCAACTGCCTAACGACAGCTTTGATGCGGTCTGGAGCGTGGAGGCTGGTCCCCACATGCCCGACAAGCAGCGCTATGCCGATGAACTGCTGCGGGTCCTGAAACCGGATGGCCTGCTGGCGGTGGCGGACTGGAATCGCCGCGACCCCGGCGTCAAACCCCTGAATCGAGCAGAGCGCTGGGTGATGCACCAGTTGCTGGTGCAGTGGGCCCATCCGGAATTCGCCAGCATCCCAGGCTTCCGGAACAACCTCGAAGCCAGCCCCTGGGCCAGGGGGATCCAGGTGAGTACGGGCGACTGGAGTACAGAAACCCTCCCCTCCTGGATTGACTCGGTCCTCGAAGGCTTCCGCCGGCCTATGGCCGTCCTTGGGCTGGGTCCCAAGGCTGTGCTGATGGGCTTGCGCGAAACCCCGACCCTCCTGCTGATGCATTGGGGATTCGCCACCGGGATGATGCAGTTCGGGGTGTTCCGGGCCAGGAAACCTCTGACACAGGGAACGCCTTAAAGCTGGGTGATCGGATAAGCCCCGAAGACAGCCAGGTGTTCGCAAAGGGGCTTGAGCTCCTCAAGGGCCTGACGCAGGGGCTCTGGCCCCTGGGGCAATTCCAGGTCCACAAAGAAGATGTATTCCCCCATCTCCCGCTTCGAGGGGCGCGATTCGATCCGGCTCATATTCAGAGCCCGGTGGCCGAAGCAAGCGAGGGCCTCCAGCAGGGCTCCGGGCTGGTTGGCATGGAGTGAAAACGCCAAGCTGGCCAGCTGCCCATCCCAATTCCGTTCACCACGGCGCAGCAGCAGGAAGCGGGTGCAGTTCCCAGCAACGTCGTTGATCGGGTAAGCCAGCACCTCGAGGCCATGCTCCTTTGCAGCCTGCTGGGAGGCGATGGCAGCGCGGAAGCGACTGCCCTTGACCATCCGAGCCGCCTCTGCGGTGGAGCTGGTGGGCAATTGCAATGCCGTCGGGGTGTTCTCGCTCAGCCAGAGGCTGCACTGCGCCAAGGCCTGGGGATGGGAGAGCACTTCGCTGATCCCATCGAGGGGGCCACTGCCCACCAAGGCATGGCGGATCGGCAGGACCAGGGCCCTGGAAATCTCCAATTCAGGGTGCTCCCAGAGAGCATCCATGCAGGCGGTGACGCCCCCTTCAACCGAGTTCTCAACAGGCACCACAGCCGCGTCGGTGCGGCCAGCCGCTAAGGCCTGGATCACGGCGCGGATCCCCGTCTGGGGCTGGAGATCAGGGGCTGTGATCCCCTCCAGCTCGGCGAGAGATCGGGCGGCCTGCTCCCCATAGGTGCCCGCCGGGCCAAGAAAAGCAATGCGCATGGGGCTCAACGGGCCGTGCTGGATAGGATCATGGCGCCCCGGCCGCCCATCGATGCCCCTGGCCTTCAGTGCCAGCCAAGCGTTGCAGCTACCGGTGAAGCGTCATGCGGCCCAACTCGCGGCCTACCTCGACGACGAACAGCGGGTGATCGAAGCTCTCCTGGAAGGGGACAACCTGACCCCGATCGGGCCGGGACGCTACCGCTATACCGTCACCAAGCTGCAGGTCTTCCAACTGCAGATCCAGCCGGTGGTGGACCTGGTTGCCCGCCGCAGCCCGAACCGGATCGAGTTGGAAGCCATCGACTGCCAACTGGAAGGCCTCGGGGTCGTGGACGACTTTCAGCTCAGCCTGAACTCCTGGCTGGAGGCCGAGGGGGAAGAGCTGGTCGGGGAAGCCAGCCTTGGGGTGAGCGTGAGCCAACCCAGCCTCCTCAAGCTCATTCCTCCCAAGGTGCTGGAGGCCACGGGTCGCTCCCTGCTGGCTGGCATCCTGCTTGGGATCAAAACCCGCGTGGGCCAGCAACTCCTGGAGAATTTCGACGACTGGTGCCTCAGCCAGAGCGGCTGCTGAAGGCTCAGGCCGCCAGCAGCTTGCGCAGGAAACTGCGCCGATGCAGTTCGGTGGGTCCGCTCTCAAGCACGGCAGCCCGATGGAGCGCTGTCCCGTAGCCGGCATGCCGCTCGAGGCCATAACCGGGATGCAGGTGCGCCAACCGTTGGATCAGGCCATCGCGGGCCTGCTTGGCGAGAACGCTGGCCGCCGCAATCTCCTGGTGCTCTGAATCGCCGCGCACCACGCAGCGCTGGGCGCCGGACCACAGCCGTAGGGGCAGATTGCCATCCACCAGGACCAACTCCGGTTCAGCCCCCACCAGGCGCTGGAGTGCCCGCAGCATCGCCAGTTCCGTCGCCGTGCGAATGCCCAATTCGTCAATTTCGCGGGCGGATGCCTGCCCCAACGCCCAGGCCTGGGCCTGTTGCTGAATCAGAGGGACCAGCTGAGCCCGGCGTTTGGCCGAGAGAGCCTTGCTATCGGTGAGACCGGCCGCCGCCAGGTGCTCTCGGGAGTCAGGATCCAGGACCACGGCTCCAGCGAAGACGGGGCCGTACCAGCAGCCCCGCCCCACTTCATCAACGCCGGCGATCCGCAAGCTCAGTCCGGCGCGGAGGAGCGCCGGCGGCGGCGGCGCGGTTCCCCACTGTCATCGGTCTCAGCCGGACTGGTCTCAGCCACCACGGTTTCGGCGGCCCTGATTTCGGCGGCAACGGGGGCCTCGAGAACGGCAGTGGGGACCAACTCCGTCACAGCAACGGCGGCACTGCTGCGGGTGCGGCTGCGACCGCTGCGGGGCGTGGCAACCACCTTGGTGGCCGCCTCGGCAGCAGGGAGCTGCTCCTCGACAAGGGGAAGCGGGGTGATCTCCACCGTGGTGGGAGCAGGGACCGGGGCGGCCACGGGGATCTCTCCAGCGGATGGGGATGCTGCTGCTGCACCACCACGACCACGGCGACGGCGACGGGGCCCTGCAGCCGCTAGTTGCTGACGGGCTTCCTCCAGGACTGCATCGGGGTCTTCCCCTGGACGCACCACCCGGACCAACAGGTTGTCGGGATTGGGAATGGGATCCAGCAGGAGCGAGGGATTCAGGCCCAACCAGCCGTAAACCAGCTCCTGTTCCGGTTGCATCGGCACAGCCACCAACTCAGGCTCGGGGCGACGGCTGACACCGCCCCCCTCAGAAGAGCCGGGGGCGCTCAGTGCTTCGGGCGCAGAACCGCTGGTGAGCGCCGTTGCATCGTCATAGCCAGCGGCGTCCATCTCCGCTCCGGAACGCCCGCGGCCGCCGCGGCCGCGTCGCCGTCCTTGACCACCCTCGAGAGCGGCCGGGCTGGAGACTTCAGCGCGCGCCGAAGCGGCGGAACGCACCAGGCCTGAAACGCTGGCCAGGGGCTGAAGGGTGTCCTTGCCGGGCAGCACGGCCACATGGCCAAGGCCACCACAGCTGGGGCAGGCACGCCCAAACAGCTCGTAGATGTTCTGGCCCTGCCGCTTGCGGGTGAGCTCCACAAGACCCAGCTCACTGATTTGAGCGATCTGGGGGCGAGCGGAATCAGAGCGCACCGCCGAGGTGAAGTGCTCCAGCAACTGCAACTGATCGCGACGCGACTCCATATCGATGAAGTCGATGATCACCACCCCACCGATGTTGCGCAGCTTCAGCTGACGTGCGATCTCGGTGGCAGCCTCGTAGTTGGTCCACAGCACCGTCTCGCGAGCATTGGCTGAACGGGTGAAGGAACCGGAGTTCACATCAATCACCGTCAGAGCCTCCGTGGGCTCAATGATCACGTAGCCGCCCGAGGGGAGATCGACGCGGGGCTTCAGGGCATCGCGAATGGCCGCGTTGACCTTGAAATGCTCCAGGATTTCGGTGGGCTCGTTGTGGTGATCCACCACAACCTGCTGTTGGTCACTGCCGAGGAAGCTGTTGACCCGGGCAACGGCATCCTGCGCATCCACCACCACGCGGGCCACATCAGGGGTGTAGTGATCGCGCAGGATGCGATGGATGAAGTCATCGTCGCGGTTCAGCAACACCGGAGGTGTGGCCGACTCGGCAGCGGTCTGAATCGCTTCCCACTGGCGCAGCAGCGCTTCAAGGTCGTCGATCAGCTGCTCTTCACTGATCCCATCGGCCTCAGTGCGGATCAGGAGACCCGCCCCGGGGGGCTTGATCAACACCCCTAGCGCCCGCAGACGATTGCGCTCGCTTTCGGCGGTGATGCGCCGGGAGATGTTGACGCCCTGACCGTGGGGCTGCAGCACCAGAAAACGACCCGGAAGGGTGAGGTTGCCGGTGAGCCGTGGCCCTTTGGTGCCGGTGGGCTCCTTCATCACCTGGACCAGAACCTTCTGACGAGGCTCCAGCAGTTCCGTGATCCCCACCGTGCCTTTCTTCAGGCGCAGAGGCCCCAGGTCGGTGACGTGAATAAAGCCGTTCTTTTCACCCTCGCCAATATTGACAAATGCCGCATCAATACCCGGCAGCACATTTTCGATGGTGCCGAGATAAACATCACCAATTTGGTAGCGGCCTTGGGCCACAACCAGTTCATCAACCCGGTCATCGGTGAGAACAGCGGCGATCCGCAGTTGCTCGGCGATGACGATCTGCTGAGGCATGGAAGATCAGGCGTGAACCTGCGTGGAGCAGGTAGGGATCAGGAAAACAGGGTCAGCGCGGAGCGCTGTTTCAAAACAGGTGTGTGCAGACGACATCGCCGATGCCGGGTCACACGTGCCAAGGGGGGAATTGAGAAGCTCAGGGGTGGACGCCGAAGGCGAACTGGGACGGAGCAGTCGTTAACGCGTGGTCGTTGGGCTGGTGTCGTTGAGCAGGTGTCGTGAACTGGATCGGCGGTCCCGCCTGAGGCTCAACGCGATGCCTGTTGGGGTGGATCACCCCTGATCAAGCAACGATCACCAAGCCGAGGCGCGAAGGCCTTAAGACACAGCTGTCGAAGCCTTCAGGGCTCGACGAGAGAAGATTTGCGGGTGACCGAAGGGGTTCCCGTCTGAACAGCGCCGCCTGAAGCGACTTTCAGGACAAGTGGAATCGTGAAAGCTGCTGAGGAGGTATCCCGGGGTTAGGCCGTCCGATGGCGGCTGCTCCAGGGACAAGACCGTTGGCCGTGAATCTCGGCCGATGGTCTGCAGTCCTGAATGCAAATTAGCACGCTTGATTTCCCTTGTCTGATGCCGTCTGCAACTGCAATGACTGGCGGCTCAGGCCCTTGAGCTCAAGCGGCAGAGCCAGCTCCTGGGCCAGCCAGTGCTGCACATGATCCGGCCGCAGACTGCGCCCGGCTGGGTCAATCACTGCGCTGTAACTCAGCTCAACGGCGGAGCCAACGGAGCGTTGGCTGATGTGCTGGAGATAGGGACGCAGATCCCGCTGCCGCGGCCTCCCCTTTTTGTCCGTGTCCTCCCAGATCCAACTGCCGGAGGCCAGCAGGGCATCCAAGGCCGCTTGCCATGCCTGCGGAGGCGGCACGGGGTGCCCCTCAGCGCTCTGGAACTCAAGCCGCCAGGTGGCTGCTGAGAGCTCCTGAGAGAGGCTCGGGCCGAAGACATCCACCTCCTCGACCTGGAGCAGGGTGAAGCCCGGCGGCAACTGGCGTTGCAAGACAGGCAAAACCTGCTCCGGTCTCTGCGTTTGGGTGAATTCCACGTCCATCCATTCACCCTCCGCTTCGGCGCCCAGGGGCAGCGCCAAGGCGAATTGCACCCGCGGCAGGGGGTGGAAGCCGCCGGTGAAACTCACCGGCAGGCCGCTGCGACGCAGAGCCCGTTCGATCAGGCGGACCAAATCGAGGTGACTCAACAGGGCAAGGGAGCCTGTCTTGGCGAATCGAAACCGCAGGCGCTGCACCCGCTCACTGGCAGGGGGGCGCTGAGGGTGCTGCAGAGGGATCGGAGGTGGGGGCACCACCACGTTGTGACCCAGCTCGGGTCCGCAGACGCCGCAGCTGCTGCAGCCCTCAAAGGAGCAATCGGGCACCACCGCGGCGGCGAGGGCCTGGCGCAGGTCGTCCGCCAGCCAGCCCTTGTCCACGCCCGAGTCGATGTGGTCCCAGGGGAGGGGCTGATCGCAGAAGACCGCTAGATCATCGGCATCCATCCCCTCAGCCGCACTCCACTCGCCAAGCTCAAGCTCTCGGTAACGGCCCCCTAGTCCGGCAGCTTCGATCGCTGAAGTCCAGGCCTCGTAGGTGCGATCGGCTGCTTCAAACCAAGCATCGAGGCCGGCCCCAGCCCGCCAGGCCGCCTCAATCACCGGGGCCAGGCGGCGATCGCCGCGGCCCACGAAGTCCTCCATCGCTGAGAGGCGCACATCGGTGTAGTTGGTTTTGATGCCGCGCATCCGCCGCAGGGCATCCCGCAGCAGTTGCTGACGACGCTGGAATTCAGCCGTGCTGACGCTGTGCCACTGGAACGGCGTGTGCGGTTTCGGCGTGAAATTGCTGATGGTGAGGTTGAGCTCCAGCCGGCCCAGATCGCGGCACTGCTGCTGCAACTGCCAACAGGTGTCGGCGATGCCGAGCACATCGGCGTCGGTTTCCCCTGGCAGGCCGATCATGAAATAGAGCTTGACCTTGCGATATCCGCTCTCCATGGCGGTGCGGATGCCGCGCAGCAGCTCCGCGTCGGTGAGGCCCTTGTTCACGATGTCGCGCAGGCGCTGGGTGCCTGCCTCCGGCGCGAAGGTGAGGCCCGCCTTGCGGGTACCGCCAAGGATGTGGGCGATGTTCTCGTCGAAGCGGTCCACCCGCTGGCTGGGCAGGGTGAGCGTCACGTTCTTGTCGGCCAGGCGGTTGCGCAGCTCAACGCCCACCGCCGGGAGGGCGAGGTAATCGGAGCAGCTGAGCGAGAGCAAAGAGAAATCGGAGTAGCCGGTGCGCTCCATGCCGGTTTCAATCGCCTCAATCACCGCCTCGGGGTCCACATCACGGGCGGGGCGCGTCAGCATGCCCGGCTGGCAGAAGCGGCAACCGCGGGTGCAGCCGCGGCGGATCTCCACCGTGAGCCGGTCGTGCACCGTCTCGATGTGGGGGACCAGCCCCATGGCGTAGTGGGGCATCGGCGTCGCGGTACGCCGCAGCACCCGCGCCGGGATGCCTGGCACCAGGGGCACCTGCGTGATGCCATCAGGGCCGGGGCCATAGAGGGCCGGCACGTACACCCCCGGCACCTGGGCCAGATCGATCAGCAGCGCCCGCCGCGAGAGGCCGGCGGCCTTGGCTTCAGCCACCACCAGGCCGATCTCCGGCAGGACCTCCTCGCCATCCCCCAGGACCACGAAATCAAAGAAGGCCGCAAACGGCTCCGGGTTGCTGGTGGCTGTGGGCCCGCCCGCGAAGATCAGCGGCGGCGCTCCTGGATCGGCCAGGGGCAGATCGCCGCGATCGGCGGCGCGGATCGGAATCTGCGCCAGCTCCAGCATCGAGAGGATGTTGGTGGCCCCGAGCTCGTAACTGAGGGAGAAGCCGAGGATGTCAAAAGCACCGAGGGGGCGCCGGCTCTCCACAGCGAAGAGCGCCTCACCGCGCTCACGCAACCGCTCCGCCAGATCCGGCCCGGGCAGATAGCTGCGATCGCACAGCTGCCCCGGAACGCTGTTGAGGATCGAATAGAGAATGATGTGGCCGGTGTTGCTTGAACCGACCTCGTAGATCTCGGGGTAAGTGAGGGCCCAGCGCACCCCAGCCGCGGGCCAGGCCTGGTTCCAATCCCGCTGCTGAACACCGAGTTCATTCCCGAGGTAGCGACCGGGTTTGGCAATGCTGCGATCCACCAGGGCCGCGAAGTCGACCGGCTTTGTGGGGGCAACGGTCACGGAAACGCTGGCGGTCCTGCCTCGATCGTATGCAGGCCGCTTCCGCCACATAGGACAATCGCGCCCAGTACCCAGGGGCCGGCCGCGGCCCAATCGCGACATGGCCCAGGTCAACGGCAACTACCTCAAGCTCAAGGCGGGCTACCTCTTCCCTGAGATCGCACGGCGGGTGAAGGCCTTCAGCGAGGCCAACCCCAGCGCACCGATCATCCGCCTGGGCATCGGGGATGTGACCGAGCCCCTCCCGGAGGCCTGCCGGAACGCGATGAAGGCCGCCATCGATGAGATGGGCACCCGCGAGGGTTTCCACGGCTATGGCCCTGAGCAGGGCTACCTCTGGCTGCGCGAGAAGATTGCTGCCCAGGACTTCCAGGCCCGCGGCTGCCAGATCTCCGCTGAGGAGATCTTCGTGTCGGACGGCTCGAAGTGCGACAGCTCCAACATCCTCGACATCCTGGGTGAGGGCAACCGCATCGCTGTGACTGACCCGGTGTACCCGGTGTATGTGGACAGCAACGTGATGGCGGGCCGCACCGGGGATGCCGATGACGCTGGCCAGTACGGCGGTCTCACCTACCTGCCGATCAGGGCCGACAACGGCTTCACCGCCCAGATCCCCAGCGAAAAGGTGGATCTGATCTATCTCTGCTTCCCCAACAAACCCACCGGGGCGGTGGCCAGCAAGGAGCAGCTCAAAGCCTGGGTGGACTACGCCCGCGCCAACGATGCGCTGATCCTGTTTGACGCGGCCTACGAGGCCTTCATCCAGGACCCCTCGCTGCCCCACTCGATCTACGAGATCGAAGGCGCCCGCGAGTGCGCGATCGAGTTCCGCTCGTTCTCCAAGAACGCCGGCTTCACCGGGACCCGCTGTGCCCTCACCGTGGTGCCCCGGGGGCTGATGGGGACCGCCGCCAACGGCGAGAAGGTGGAGCTCTGGGGCCTGTGGAACCGCCGCCAGTGCACCAAGTTCAACGGGGTGAGCTACATCGTGCAGCGGGGCGCCGAAGCGGTCTATTCCCCCGAAGGCCAGGCCCAGGTCAAGGCTCTGATCAGCTTCTACATGGAGAACGCCGCGATCATCCGCCGCGAACTCAGCGCCGCCGGCCTGCAGGTCTATGGCGGGGAGCAGGCTCCATACGTGTGGATCAAAACTCCCGCCGGCGTGGATTCCTGGGGCTTCTTCGATCTGCTCCTCAGCAAGGCCAACGTGGTGGGCACCCCCGGCAGCGGTTTCGGCGCCGCCGGCGAGGGTTACTTCCGCCTGTCGGCCTTCAACAGCCGCGCCAATGTGGAGGAGGCGATGCGCAGGATCAAGGCATCGCTGGCCTGAGGTGCTGCCTAAAGTCGCCTGACGTCATGCCGGAGCTGATCAGAATGATCCGATCAACTCAGACACCTGACCGCGACAGCGGTGGTGCCGCCGTGATGGAGAAAGCGCCGGAGCGGGTGCGCAAGCCCTCGCCCCGCTACAAGGTGCTTCTCCACAACGACCCGGTGAACACCATGGAGTACGTGGTGGGCACCTTGCGGCAGGTGGTTCCAAGCCTGAGCGAGCAAGACGCCATCGCCGTGATGCTGGAGGCTCACAACACCGGCGTGGGACTGGTGATTGTGTGCGACATCGAGCCTGCCGAGTTCTACAGCGAAACCCTCAAGGCCAAGGGTCTGAGCAGCACGATCGAGCCTGAAAGCTGATGCACACCCCCGCAGAGCAGCGCCTGCATTGGTGGGGGACCGTCCTCTACCCCGCTGCCCTGGTGGCTGTGTTTCTAGGGGGCCAGGTGCTGCTCGGATTCCTTGGTATTCCCTCGGAACTGCGCGCCAGCCTGGCGGCCCTGCCCGCCGTTGCCGCCCTCCTGCTCAGCCTGCCCTGGCGACTGCGCAGCGCCTGGGGTGAGGCCCAACCCTGGCAGCAACTGGGGGTGAGGGCGCCATTGCCCAGCGACTTGAAGGCACTGGTGCGGGGGGCGATGAAGGCCGCCTTGCTGCTGGCGCTTGTGGTGGCGGGCCTGGCGCTGAACGGGGCATGGACCTGGCAGCCGAGGCTGTCCTCCGGACTGCTGCTCAATGCCCTGGCCCTGGGGCTGGGGGTGGGTTTTGCCGAAGAACTCCTCTTTCGCGGCTGGCTGCTGGGGGAGCTGAGTCTGCTGTTGGGCCGCCAACGGGGACTCTGGCTCCAGGCCGCCCTGTTCAGCCTGGTGCACACCCGCTTCAACCTGCCTGCAATCCAGCTGCTGGGCCTACTGCTGGGCCTGCTGCTGCTGGGGCTGGCCCTGGGCCTGCAGCGCCGGGCCGATCAAGGTCTGCTCTGGGGCGCCGTTGGACTGCATGGGGGACTGGTGGCGGGCTGGTTCCTGCTGCACCAGGGGTTGCTGGTCATCAACCCTGAAGCTCCTGTCTGGCTGATGGGGCCCGACAACCCGATTGGTGGGGCCCTGGGTCTGCTGGGGCTGGCCCTGCTCCTGCTGGTCCGCAGGCGCTGGTGGGGATGAGCTAACGGCTGGCGGTGGCCAGGGCCCGCTTGCCTTCCACTGGCGCGTGCAAGGCCTCCTCCAAGGGAGCCAAGCCGTAATCGCGCTCCAGAAGATCCATCACGGTGCGGCCGAAGTCAGCGGGGTTGCGCTCAAACGCCTCCAAGCAAATGCGCCCGAAGGTGCTGCCCATCGGCTCCGGGTTCCACAACAGCTGGCGGGCCGTCCACGGCAACATGCTCATCGGGTTGTAGCCCGGCTTGATCAGGCCCTGATCAAACCCGTATTGCTCCAGGTGCGTATGGGGCTGCAGGCCGATGAAAAAGATCGCGGGTTCCACCTTGTCGGCACCGAAGATCCGCTCAAGCTCGCGGTGGTAGGCCACGGTCTGACGGATCGTCTCGGGCCGCTCGTCGATGACGTTGAAGGAGTAGTTCACCGAGACGTGCTCGCGGAAACCTGCCTTCGCCAGCAGGCGGCAGTTCTCGAGAACGGTGCGCAGGTTGTAGCCCATGCGCATTTTCCGGACGAGCTCTTGGGAGCCTGAGGTGATTCCGATCTCGAAGTAGTCCATCCCCGTGTCGACCATCAACTGAGCGAGCTCGGCGTCGAGGTTGTCGGCCCGGATGTAGGCGGCCCAGCGAATATCACTCCACCCCTGTGCCTTAACGGCCCGCAGGAGCTCCTTGGCATCGTCGATGTAGCGGCGGGCTGGGATGAATTGGGCATCGGTGAACCAGAAGCCGCGCACCCCCTTGGCGTAGAGCTGGCCCATCTCGGCAATCACCTCCTCGACGGGGTTCACGCGCACCGCTTTGCCCTCCACCACCGTGTAGACGCAGTAGCAGCAGTTGTGCGGGCAGCCCCTCTTGGTCTGCACGCCCACGTAGAAGTCGCCACCTTCGAGATACCAATCCAGCTGCGGCCAGATCGAGGCGATGTAGCCGTAGTCGCAGGCAGTTTTCTCCATCCCGGAGGGCTGCTCGTGGATGAGACCCGGGCGCGGCGCTTCGCCGACCACAAAACAGCGTTCCTGCTCCAAGGATTCGCCCCGGAGCAATTTCTCCAGCAGGGGCTCCCCTTCGCCCACGGACACAACCGTTCCGCGGGGCAGGCTGCGGCCCAACTGCTCGTAGAAGACACTCACCGCACCACCACCGAGCACGGCCCGGGCTGCGGGCTCAAAGCGCCTGGCCCGCCTCAGGCCCCGCCGCACCAGCCGGAGGTTGCGCCAGAGCTCGCCATAGAACGAACCCATCAGGCGCAGTCCCCCGAGGGCTCCCCTCAGTCTCCGCAAGGGATTACGGGCATAGAACACCTCAAAGGAGTTCTGAAGCGGGTTGCCGCCACGCCCATCGACGGGCGCATAGATCTGGATGTCGCGCCAGGAGAACACCAAGACGCTTGGCCGGAAGGCCTCGATGCGCTCCAGCAGGACAGCCTCCACATCCAGCAACGGCACCGCCGCCAGATCGAGGATCTGCTGCTGCAGATCGGGGAACTGCTTGTGGAGGTGATCAGCCAGGTAAACCGGGCCGATCGGGAAAATCGGATTGCAGGGCAAGCGCACGAGCAAGACCCGCTGTTGAGCCGGGGAGACTTGTCTCAAGGCGCGACGCCGATGCGGAGAGTGGACGCTAACAACTGGAGTCAGTCCAACGAAGCTGCAGGCGGCGATCCGCTGCTTCCACTGCCCGACGCAAGGGCGTGGGCAGAGACCCCCACCACTGCCAGTGAACGCAGGTGCGCGGCTGCAAGGACCAGCCCTTGCTGGCCAGCAAGGTTTGCAGCAGCGATGGCGTGGGCTGCGGGTAAGCCGGGTTGATCACATCCGTGGTGTCGATACCGCCGAGATCGTCGACGCCGGCCTCAATGGCCTGGGGCAAGGCGTCCAAAGGCCAGAGATTGGGAGGGGTTTGCAGATGAACCTCAGCCGGCAAAAGGGCGCGGGCCAGGGCAATGACCTCCAGCAGATCAGCCTGCTCAGCTGCGGAGAGGGGCACGGCCTCCAAGCCATCCGGCCGCCAGGGCTGCAGGATCACCTCCTGAAGATGACCCCAGCGCGCCTGCAACGCCGCCAGCAGGCGCAGGGCAGCGCGGCGATCGTCCCAGGATTCGCCC
>JAURGL010000033.1 GCA_030833825.1 Vulcanococcus sp. SFB_649D_100_25
TGGGCTACCAGCCCACCCTCGGCACCGACGTGGGTGCTCTGCAGGAGCGCATCACCTCCACCCTGGAAGGCTCGATCACCTCGATCCAGGCCGTCTACGTGCCTGCTGACGACCTGACCGACCCCGCCCCCGCCACCACCTTTGCCCACCTGGACGCCACCACCGTGCTGAGCCGCGGCCTGGCCTCCAAGGGCATCTACCCCGCTGTGGATCCCCTGGACTCCACCAGCACCATGCTCCAGCCCGCCGTCGTGGGTGACGAGCACTACCGCACCGCCCGTGCCGTGCAGTCCACCCTGCAGCGCTACAAAGAGCTCCAGGACATCATTGCGATTCTGGGTCTGGACGAACTGTCCGAAGACGACCGTCGCACTGTGGACCGGGCCCGCAAGATCGAGAAGTTCCTCTCCCAGCCCTTCTTCGTGGCTGAGATCTTCACCGGCATGTCCGGCAAGTACGTGAAGCTTGAGGAAACCATCAAGGGCTTCAACATGATCCTGGCCGGTGAACTCGATCACCTGCCTGAGGCTGCCTTCTACCTGGTGGGCAACATCGACGAAGTGAAGGCCAAGGCCGCCAAGATCCAAGCCGAAGCCAAAGGCTGATCCGGAGGCCTAACTGATGTCTCTCACCCTCCGCGTTCTGGCACCTGACCAGAGCGTCTTCGACGGCCCCGCCGACGAAGTCATCCTTCCCTCCACCACCGGCCAGCTGGGCATTCTTCCCGGCCACGTCTCCCTGTTGACCGCCCTTGACTACGGCGTGCTGCGGGTGCGTGAAGCCGGTGGCTGGAAAGCCATTGCCCTGCAGGGTGGCTTCGCTGAAGTGGAATCCGATGAGGTCACCGTTCTGGTGAACTCGGCCGAACTCGGTAGCTCCATCAACGGGGAACAGGCCAACAAGGACCTGGAGGCCGCCACCGCAGCTGCCGCCCAGTTCGAAGGTCAGCCCGCCAGCACTGAAAAGCTGAAGGCCCAACAGGAGCTCTCCCGCGCCCGCGCCCGCGTGCAGGCCAGCGCTCTGAACTGAACCCGGATCCTCAAAGACCGGTCGCGCCCCGTCTGGGGCGCTTTTTTATGCTCAGCCCACAGAACCCAAGCCATGGGCCTCGGCACAACACTCGGCGTTCAGCTGCGGCAATGGCTGATCCAAGATCCCGCGGCTCTGCAGAACAGTCGGGGCATTGCCAACCGACTGATTGATGCCCTCGGGGCTGAGGATGCCCTCAAGGGCCCCATTCGCGATCTCGCCAGCCAGCCCCTCCTGCTGCAGGTGCTGCACAGCCGGGGGGCAGCGCAAGCGACGGCCCTCTCCAGCCTGACTGCTCAGATCCGGCAGACCTACGCCCCTGCGGTTCAAGCGGAACTGTTGGATCTGCTGGAAGCCGCCACGGGCGAAACGACCAGCCCCATCGAGACCAGCGACGAGGACCGTTTCGCGGCACCCCAGCCCACTGTTGTTGCGGCGGCCGGCAGCAGCAGGTTTGCGTTCAAGGACCTCGAGCCCCTGGCGCCGGGGCTGGCCCTGGCCGCCTGCGGTGCGCTGGTGCTGGGCTGGTTGGGCCAGGAGCTCGATCGCCTGATCTTCGAAGGTTGGGGCTGGAGCGGAGGGGTGGTGCTGGTGGTCAGCCTTGGCCTGCTTCAGGCCATCAGCCTGGGCCCAGCCCGCTGGATGCGGCGTCAATGGAGCCTGGACACAGAGCAGTCCAGCAACCCCAGGGATGTTTGGCGTTGGATCAGTTCCGCCTGGATCCACCGCAACGGCCTGGAAGCCGGGGTGAACCTGATCCTCCTTGTCCTCATCCTCGGCGCCTCGCCCCTCCAGCTGGGGGATGTGGTGCTGCGCTACAGCCTCACCGCCCTGGCCTGCCTGGGGCTCTCGGTGTTCTGCGCCCAGCGCTGGCAGATCTCCCGGCTCTGGAGCGGGGCCTCAGGGCCGGTGAGCGCCCTGATCGGTCTAGCGGCCGGTTCGAGCCTCCTGCACTGGAAGCTGCACGACTTTGAAGGGGCGGGCCTGAGCATTCCCGCCTGGGTCCTGCTCCTGGTCTATGGGGCCCTGCAACTGGGCTGGCAGCTGCCCCGGCAGGCCCCCGATGAGCCGAGCCGGCCCATGCAGCGCCTGCTGAGCTCAACCTGCAGCTGGGGATTTCTGCTCGGCCTGCTCTGGGCCCTGGTCAGCCGGCTGGGGGAACTGCTGTAGCGGCCTGCTGCATGTAGCGGCCCCACAGCTCAGCCACCAAGGCCCCACTGGCCCCACTGGCGGGCTTGTTGTCGTCGTTCCCCATCCAGATGGCGGTGAGGATCTTCAAGGAAGGGGAATAGCCGATGAAAAGGGCATCCACCCCGTTGTTGGTGGTCCCGGTCTTGCCGCGGGCATCAGCCACAACCCCAGCGGCCCGCCCCGTGCCGCCCTGCACCACCGCCGCCAGGAGCTGATCCATCGTCGCGGCCACCTCAGGGCGGAGCAGTTGACGGGAGGACTCCCCGATCGGGATGGTCACACCACGCTCGGGGCAGCGCTCCAGGCTTTTGATCGAGCCGCAAATGCCCAGGTCGTAGATCCGGCTGACGCCATGCATCGGGACCGAGCGGCCGCCGTTGGCCACCACGGCGTAGGCCCGGGCCAGCTCATAGAGATAGGTTTCGCGCCCCCCCAGCATCGTGTTGTAGTCCGCATCCAGGGGGGTGCTGATGCCGAGGCGGCGAGCCAGCTTCAGCACTTGAGAGAAGCCCGCCCGCTCAGCCACCCGCAGGGCCACGACGTTTTCAGAGGCGGCAAAGCCTGCGATCACGCTGGTGCTCCCACCACCATGGCGGCAACCGCCCACGTAATCCAAAGGGGCACAGGAGATCGACTCCTGGGGGGAAAGGCCGGCGGTCAGGGCCGCGAGAAACGGGAACAGCTTGAAGGTGGAGCCGGGCTGCCGCAGGGCCTGAACCCGATCAAAGCTCGAGCGGCTGTAATCCCCGCCGCCCACGTAGGCCAGGATGTCCCCGGTCTCGGTGTTGACACTGATCAGGGCCCCCTGGGTGAGCCCTGCGGCGGCGGCCGGACCCTCGAGGAAACGCTTCAACTGCTCCTGGGCCAGTTGCTGCAGCTTGGGGTTGATCGTGCTGATCACCGCATAGTTCCCCCCCGCCTCAGGATCCCTGAGGTTGAGGCCGAAGCGGGTGCCCTCCAGCTCAGCCACCACGTAGTCACTGAAAAAGGGGTAGCTGCTGAAGGTGGACTCGCGGCAGGCGGAGGGATCGATGTTGAGGGGCCGGCGCTGGGCATCAATCAGGCCCTGGTCGGAGAGCCACCCCTGCTCGTGCATCAGCTTGAGGACCAGGTTGCGCCGCTCCAGGCCAGCGCCGGGGTCCTTGAGATTGCAGGGGCTGTAGCCGTTGGGGCTGGGGAGCAGGCCCACCAGAAAGGCGGACTGGGCCACATCCAGCTCGCTGGCCGACTTGCGGAAATACAGCTGCGAGGCCTGCTCAAAGCCATCGGTCCCCAGACCCAGATGGGCCCGATCGAGGTAGAGCTTGAGGATCTCGTTCTTGCTGAATCCCACCTCCAGTTGCAGGGCCACCCACAACTCCCGCAACTTGCGGGTGAGGCTCAGGTCCCTGCCCACCTCGGGGTAGACCATGCGGGCCACCTGCTGGGTGAGACCACTGCCACCGCCACTGCCCAGAAGGGCGGAGCGCAGGGTCCCGAACAGATCGATCCCACTGTTCCAGCCAAAACGGGCCTCCTCGGAGGCCAGCAGGGCCTGCCGCAGATGCAGGGGGTAGGCCTGCAGCGAGGGCAGTGCCGTGGAGGATCCCTCCTTGGCATCGACCTGCTGGCCATCGGCCGAGAAGATCTTCACCGGCCCGGAGATGGAGCGGATCTTTGAGCCGCCCCCGACGCTCGCCGCCAGCAACATGCCGCTCACCACAAGGGCTGAGCCGGCCAAGGCCGTTACCCCCAGCAGATGTAGGGCCTGCTCCAGGGGACTGCGGGGATGGCTGTAGCGCAGCTCTGGGGCCTCCCCCTTCAAGGGGGATCCCAACTGCACCGCATCACCATCACGCAGATGGATCCAGCGAATGCGCCGGTCGCGATGGAACAGGCCGTTGGAGGAGTTGAAATCCTCCAGAGCGAAGTCCCGATCGCTGGGACGGACCTTCTCGAGGATCGCGTGCACCCGGCTCAAGCCGGGATCGTTGAGGGGGAGTTCACAGGCCGGATCGCGCCCCAGGCGATAGCGGCTGTTCTGCAGATCCAGCTGTTGGAGCATCTGCCCCGCGGACCAGAGTTCAAGCCTGGCCTGGTGGGCCCGCAGATCGGGCATGCAAGCCCGCATCGCGGCGGGTCGCTCTCGCCAGGGGCCGCTGAAGGCTGCGCGTGCAAACCGCCTCCAGACCTCTCGAACGGCCGGCGAGGCGATGGAATCCAGGCGCGACGGAGGGATCAGGCGGCTGATGCGGTCCGGCCATAGGCTAAGACCAGCCGTCCTCCGGTCCATTCGGTGCAGAGCCAGCGGGACCCCTGGGAACCCTTTCGCCTCTGGTTGGCGCTCACGATCGGGCTCTACGCCCTGCGGGCCTTCTTTGCCTACACCTGGGTCGGCGCCATCCCGGGCTGGGTCCTCCTGCTGCTGGTGCTGATCGTGCTGGCCCTCGCCAGCAAAGCAGTCCTGTTCCCCGGGCGGGTGATGCCCTACCGGGAGGGTGATGGGGGTCTGTGGAACGACCTCAGGGACGACTGGAGACTGTGGTGGGCGCGGCGCCGGGGTGAGCGATGAGTGCCCCGAAGGCCCGTCTGGTGCTGGCGGCGGATCGCCAAAAGTCCGCCCCCCTCGACCCCAAACAACCCCTCACGATCGGGCAGGCGAGCAACAACCGCCTCTGCCTTGCCCACCAGGCAGGGGTCTCGGAGCACCACGCGGTGGTGCGCTTCTCCGCCAGCCAGGGCTGGCTGGTGTGCGAGTGGAAGAGCAGCGATGGCACCTTCCTTGAAGGACAGCGCGTCCAGAGCTGCCGCCGACTGGGGGATGGCGATGAGATCCGCCTGGGCCTCAAGGGCCCGGTCCTGGTGTTCGAGCTCACCGACACTCCGACACCGGCGGCGCCAGCGAAGGCGGCCCCGTCCCGCCCGAATCAGATCGATGTGGACGGGCAGCCCGTGGCGGTGTCCGAGATCCTCTCGGCCGCGGTGCAGAGCCTGCCCCGTCATCCCCACATCTTCAGCTGGTGGCTCCTCCTCTGCCTGACGGGACTATTGCTGCTGCCCTTCCCTCTGCTGTTCTGGCCGCTGCAGATCGGAGCCCTGACGGCCTGGATCGTGCTGGGGTCGCGCAAGCAACACCGCCTGATGGTGGTGCTCCGGGATGGGCGCGCCCTCCGTCATGGATTCGCCAACAGGCGCACGGCCCTGGCCCATCGCAACGGCATCCGCAAAGCGATCGGGGCCGGCAGTAGCCATGCCCGCTAGCACCAGCAACGGCTTGCTGCCGGTGGGCTCAAGCCTGAGCTTTGCGGGCCTGGAGCAGCCGCTGCAGATCCTGCGGGCCCTCGGAGGGGGAACCCAGGGGCAGGTCTATGCCGTCGCCAGCGGCACTGAAGAGCTGGCCCTCAAGTGGTACCTCCCCAGCTGCATCGCCCGGGATCCCCGACTGCGGCAGCGCCTGCAGCAGAGCATCCGTCTGGGCCCCCCCAACGGCGATTTCCTCTGGCCCATGGCCCTGCTGGAGCCCAGCGAGCAGAGCCGGCCCCTGATCCGGGCCCAGGAGCCGGGCTTTGGTTACCTGATGCCCCTGCGACCTGCCGGCTATCAGGGGGCTCACCTGCATGCCGGGGGGCGCCTGGAGATCAGCCTGCAGAACGTGCTCAGGGCCTGCTTTTTCCTGGCGGACGCCTTCCATGAACTGCACCTCAAGGGGCTCTGTTACAAGGACATCTCCCTGGGGAATCTGTTTCTCAGGTCGTCGGACGGCTCGATCCTGATCTGCGACAACGACAACGTTGAGGTTGACGGGCAGAGCACTGGAGCGAGCGCCGGCAGCGTGCTCGGTACCCCTGGATTCATGGCTCCGGAAGTGCTGCTGGGGGCCAGCAAACCCAGCGCCAGCAGCGACCAGTTCAGCCTGGCGGTGCTGCTCTTCCGCCTGCTCACCCGCCACGATCCCTTCCGCGGCCGGATGGAGCTCTCGATTCGCTGCCTGGATGAGCCCGCCCGGCGCCGGCTCTATGGGGAAGACGCCCTGTTCATCTTTGATCCGGCCGATCCCCGCAATCGCCCTGATCCCGAGGAACACCCCGCAGCCCTGCTCACCTGGCCGATCTATCCGGCAGCGCTCCAGGGTCTGTTTGTTCAGTGCTTTGGGGCGGGATTACGGGAGCCGCCGTTGCGCCCCCTCACCGGACAGTGGAAGCAGGTGCTCAGCCGCTGCCTCGACCAGCGGCACACGTGCATGCACTGCGGCGAGGAGCTCTTTCACGACGGCCCCTGCTGGAGCTGCGGCCAAACCAATCCACCGCCTTTGCAGCTGCAACTGCCCCATGGCCGTGTGGCCGCCAGTGCCGGCAACCAACTGCATCGCCACCACTTCGACCCACACCTCGGCGAAACTCTGCAACAACCGATCGCAAGCCTCGTGTCCCATCCCAGCGATGCCTCGATCCTGGGTTTGCGCAACCTCAGTCACAGCAGCTGGCACGGGCAGCTGCGGAACGGACAACCCATCACGGTGGAGCCTGGCAAAACCTGCAACATCGCGGCCCTGCAGCAGCTCAACACCGAGGCCGGACCTATCACCACGCTTCGCGGATAAGCCATGCCCTTCCCCAACGTTCGGCTCAGCAACCGACCGCTGCATTTCATCTATCTGTGCGATTGCTCCGGCTCGATGGCCGCCCAGGGCAAGATGCAGGCCCTGAACCAGGCGATCCGGCAGTCCCTGCCGGGCATGGCCGAGGTGGCAGAGCAGAACCCGGAGGCCCGGGTCCTGGTGCGGGCGGTGCGTTTTGCCGATGGGGCCGCCTGGCATCTGGCGGAACCCACCCCGGTGCAGGAGTTGCAATGGCGCGATCTGGAGGCCGGAGGCATCACGGCCATGGGGGAAGCCCTCTCCCTGGTCGCCCATGCCCTGCAATCGCCACCGATGGAGGATCGGGCGCTCCCACCGGTGCTGGTGCTGATCTCCGATGGTCAACCCACCGATGACTTCGATGCCGGACTCTCCCGCCTGATGCGGGAGCCTTGGGCCCAGAAGGCCGTGCGCCTGGCGATCGCCATGGGGCATGACGCTGACCTGGAGGTGCTGCAGCAGTTCATCGGCCCGGAACCGGCCGGCGGCGGCAAATCCCCCCGTCGCCCCCTGCAGGCCAGCAACGCCACCACCCTGGCCCAGTACATCCAATGGGCCTCCACCGCTGTGGTTGGCGCCGCTTCGATGCCCGCCAGCCGGATCGCCCAGAGCGATGAGAACGGGAGCAACATCCCCCTGCCCGATCTCCCCCCAACCCTGCTGGACCCCACCGATGACGTGGGCCCCCTGGTGTGGTGAGCAGGGCCTGGGGGAGCGGGACGAGCTGCAGCGTCATCGGCGCTGCCCACCGGCGTCAGGGCAAGCCCTGCCAGGACGCCTCCCTGAGCTGCCAGCTGGGATCGGGAGCGCAGCAACTGCAGCTGCTGGCCGTCTCCGATGGCCATGGCGGCAGCCGCTATTGGCTGAGCGAGGTCGGCAGCGCTCAGGCCTGCCTGGCCGCCCAAGCGGCGGTGGAGGAAGCCCTGCGAGGACACCCCCTGAGCAACAGGGAGCAGTGGCTGCGGCAGTTGCAACTGGAACTCCCTGAGGCCATTCAGCAGCGCTGGCTTGAGGCGGTGCATCGGGATTGGCAGGAGCGCCCAGACAGCGAGACCACCCCCTTCTCCAGCAGCGTCTACGGCTGCACGCTCGGTCTGGTCCTGATGGCCCCGCAGTGGTGGGGCTGCACAGGGATCGGCGATTGGGATCTGGTGGGCATCAGCAGCCCTGGCGAGGCCAGCCTGCTCAGCGAGGAATCCCTGCAGGGCGGGGCCGCAGAAGCCACCACCAGCCTCTGCCAGGCCGATGTGCTGGGGGCCTGGCGGGAGCGGGCCCAGCTCCATGGGCTGGGCGATGGCCCAGCCCCCCTGGGCCTGCTGCTCAGCACCGATGGGATTCGCAAGTCCTGCGCCACCGATGCCGACTTCCTGCAGCTCTGCAGCCAGCTGATGGAGCTGGAGAGCGGCACCCCCCTGGAGCAAGCCCTGATGGAGATCACAGCCCAGGGCAGCGGCGATGACGTCTCCGTGGCCATGGTTCAGCGCTCCGGCCAGCACTCCGGTCAGCGCACCGGCCAGCACTCCAGCTCCAGCCTCGGCCTGGGTCGTCTTGGGCCGGTCGCGCTGGCCCTCGGGATCGCAGCCGCGGGCGCAGGCGGCTGGTGGTGGCTGCAGCAGCGGAGGCCCGCTCCCTCTCCGATCGAGCGGGAGGTGGCGCAACTCTGCGGGGCCCCCGAACGCATCAATGCGAGCCTCAGCCAGCGCCGGGAACAGTTCCTGCAGCTGTTGCGCCAGCCGCAGGCCGGGAAGGCACTGCTGCAGGAGCCGGAGCGCGATCCCCTCGGGGCCTTGATCGCCGGCAGCATGGGCGGCAGCGCTTCCCTTCAGGCCTGCCTGCCCTTGAAGCAGGCCCTGGATGCCCACTGGCAGACGGCGCGCAAGACTCCTGTCACGACACCCCCCTCCCCGCAGGTACCCGCCCGGCCATGAACGACTACCAGTTAGGCGTGCAGCTGCGGCGACAGATCCTGGCGGACTTCGAGAGGGGGGTCACAAGCGACAGCCGCCGCACGCAGGCCCTGCTGAGCGACTTCTGCGGGGACAGCCAGATCCTGTTGCTGCCGGCCCTCAAACACCTGGTCCAGACCGCGGCCTTCCAGGAGGCGATCTCCACCTCGCCCCCCCTGCAGGGCGAAACCCAACTGAGCCTGCGCCTGCAGCAGGAACTGGATGCCCTCTTTGCTCCAGCCCTCTGCCTGCGCATGGCGGAGGTGTTGCGGGGATTGCTGGGCATGGCCCCGGAGATGCCAGCGGGCCGGATCCCGTCGGCGGTGCTGCAGGAGGCGGCGAGCGAAAACGATGAGCCCGACCCTGAGCTCGAAGCGCTGGTCCCCGCCAACGGCAGCAACAGTGGGGTGGTGGCCCTGCTGAGCTTCATCGCCGGCGTCCTGGTGGTGGGCGTGGTCGGAGCCTTCACCTGGTTGGTGCTGCTCAACCGCGGCGTCCTTCGCCAGGACAACTCGGTCCCGGCACTGGTCAGCCAGCCGGAGCAGAAGAAGCCCACTGAACCCGAGCTGCCGGTGGCCGAGCCTGCCGTGGACACCAATCTGGTGTCCCGGAACCAGGCGATTGACACGGTGCGCCAGCTCTATGACGACATCTCGGTGGGCAACACCGCAGCGGCCCAGCAGCTGTTCAGCCCGAAGGCCGCCGATCAGTTTGATCCGGCTTTCTTCCGGCAGTTCCAGCGGGTGGCCGTCGACAACCTCCAGGAGGTGAGCCGCGACGGCAGCCTGGTCACCCTGCAGGGGGTGGTGACGTTCGTCTATCCCGACGGATCCAGCCAGGCGGAGTCCCGCAACTTCACGGTGGACACCGGCAGCCTGCCGGCCCTGATCACCGCCAGCAGTTTCGGCCAGGTGCTGAGCCCGCGCCGCTAAGCGGGCACAAAAAAAAGCCCCTGCAGTGCAGGGGCTCGGCTTGGGGGGTGTCGCCGAATCAGGCGGTACCGCAGAAGGTGACATCGGGGAACTTGAGCTTGGCCTCGTCGAGGCTCTTGCCCTTGCCCTCTTCCTGCCAGTAGTTGATCACCTCAGTGGCCTTGTTGAGGATCTCAACGCGCTCGTTATCGGTGATCCAGCTCTTGCCTTCCAGCTCGGTCTTCAGGGTTTCCCAGGCATCCTCACGGGGCCAGAAGAAGTAGGCGGTGAGGGGGCTGGGGCCACCACCGACGATCTGGTCAACGGCCAGGGCCACGTTGTCGGGCAGCCACAGGATCTTCAGAAGGAAGCGACCTTCATCGGCCTTCGGGGTCCGGCCGGACGGAACGCCGTTCTCGTCGATGGTGGCGGTGGCCAGGGCAGCGCTGGCACCACTCAGCACCGGACGGCCCTCGGTGGCGGCTGCAGCAGAGGGAACCTCAGCAGCGGCTGTTGCCACGGCGCTTTCAGCGCTCTCGGTGCTCATGGTGTCTGCGCTCAAGGCTTAGTGACAAACGACTAACCTACCAGCCGCTGTTGCCCAACCCCCTGAGCCCGAAAGCCGTTCTCCTGTTTGACATCGACGGTGTGATCCGCGATGTGGGGGGCAGCTACCGCAGAGCGATTGTGGAAACGGTGCACCACTACAGCGGTACGCGGCCAAGCCCGGACAGCATCGATGCCCTGAAATCCGAGGGCTGCTGGAACAACGACTGGGAAGCCTCCCTGGAACTGCTGCGCCGCAGCGGGGAGAGCGAGCTGCCCAGCTTCGAAGCCCTCGTGGAGGTGTTCAACGGGTTCTATTTCGGCGGTGATCCGGAGGGGGATCCCAGCGCCTGGCGGGGATTCATTGGCAGCGAACCCCTCCTGGTGGATGCCTCCTTCTTCGCAGACCTCAGCGACGCCGGCGTGGCCTGGGGTTTCGTCAGTGGGGCTGAACCCCCCTCAGCCCGCTTCGTGCTGGAAACGCGGCTGGGGCTGCGGCAACCGCCCCTGATCGCCATGGGGGAAGCCCCGGACAAGCCCGACCCCACCGGTTTCCTGCGCCTTGCCGGGGAACTGGCGAGCGACTCGGTACCCGTGGCCTACCTGGGGGACACCGTGGCCGATGTGATCACGGTGCAGCGGGCTCGCCAGCAACAACCTGACCAGCGCTTCATCAGCCTTGCGGTGGCCCCTCCCCACCTGCAGCAGCCGGAGGCCGAGGAGCGCCGCAGGACCTACGAGCAGCGCCTCCTGGAGGCCGGAGCCGACAGGGTGATTCCCCACACCACCGCCGTGCTGGAAGCCCTCGAGCGGGCCCTGGCCTAACGCTCCAAAGCGGCAGGGGCCTTGAGGGCCGCAGCCGTGAGGTTTTCGTGGCCGTGCTCGGTCACGGCCACATCGTCCTCGATGCGGATCCCGATCCCCTTCCAGCGCGCATCGATGGGGGGCTGCCCCTCCGGGACCGGCAGGCGATCGCTCACATACAGGCCAGGCTCGACCGTGAGGACCATGCCCGGCTCCAGTTCCACGTGGTGCTCGCCGAGGCGGTAGGCGCCCACATCGTGGACATCCAGGCCGAGCCAATGGCCGGTCCGGTGCATGTAGAGGTGCCGGTAGGCCCCCTGCTCGATGATCCCGTCGATCTCCCCGCAGAGCAGGCCCAGGTCCACCAGACCCTCCACCAAGATGCGGACGGCGGTGTCGTGAACACCTTCTGCGGTCTGGCCGGGTGCCACGGCCGCCACCGCTGCCTCCTGGGCGGCGAGGACCAGGTCGTAGAGCGCGCGCTGCTCGGCGCTGAAACGACCGTTGATCGGGAAGGTGCGGGTGATGTCTCCGTTGTAGTAGTCGTTGAGGGAGCAACCCGCATCGATCAACAGCAGATCGCCATCCCGCAGCACCGCGTTGTTGGCGGTGTAGTGCAGCACGCAGGCGTTGTCCCCGCCAGCCACGATCGAGCCATAGGCCGTGCCGCGGGCCCCCTGCTCCAGGAAGTGCTGCTCAATCACCGCCTGCACCTGGCGTTCGTTGAGGCCGGGGCGGGCCACCTGACGGGCCAGCTCATGGGCTTCGGCGGAGATGCGGGCCGCTTCACGCATCCGGGCGAGTTCCTCCGGGCTCTTGCGCAGGCGCTGCTCGTGCACCAGGGGGCAGGGCGCCACCAGGGCCAGGGCGGCGGCCCCACTGCGGGGAGCGCGATCCAGCTGCCCGGCCCAGGCCTGCAGCACCAGGGGCTCCACCTGGGGATGCTTCCCCACGCGGAACGCAATGCCCTCGGCCCCCTTGAGATAGTCAGCCAGATACTCCGCCAGCTCATCGCGCGGGTGGGCCAGATCGGCCCCGAAGCGTTCCACGGCGCCTTCACAACCCCAGCGGAAACCCGTCCACACCTCGGCGCTCGGCTCCTTGGGCTGCACAAACAGCACAAACTGCTCGCCGGGGGGCCGGTGCGGCAGGAACAGGGCAACGGCATCGGGTTCATCGAAGCCGGTGAGATACCAGAAGTCGCTGTGCTGGCGGAAGGGCCACTCGCAATCGGCGTGGTGCACCGCCAGGGGGGCCGCCGGGATCACCGCTGCTACACCGCCCAGACGCTCGAGAAACCGGGCACGGCGCTCGGCGTAGACCTCCTGAGCGATCGTCATGGGGGAAGCGGTCCTGAGCGCGACATCCTGAGCGCGACGATGGCACAACCGCTTCAATGCATGCCGAAGAGGCCGAGTCCGTTGCGCCAACCCTCCACCGCTGAGCGTTGCGAGCTGCTGCTGTCGCAATGGCGCAGCGACCTGCGGCTGAGCGATCGCGAGCGCAGCGCCCTCGGGCCAGAGCTGCAGGCCCTGGATCAACAGCTGATCGCCCTGCGGCAGCGGCGTCTGCGCATCGCCGTCTTCGGTCGGGTGGGGGTGGGAAAGTCGAGCCTGCTCAATGCCCTGCTGAACAGCCGCGTCTTTGCCACGGATGTGGCCCACGGCTGCACCCGTCATCAGCAGCGGGAAACCTGGCCCATCAGCCTTCCAGGGCTGGAGCGGGTGGAGCTGGTGGACACCCCGGGGATCGATGAAATCGCAGCCCGCGCGCGGCATCGCCTGGCGGCCCGGGTTGCCCTGGGGGCCGATCTGGTGCTGGTGGTGCTCGACGGCGATCTGACCACCCCGGAATCCGAGGCGGTGGAACAGCTCCTGGCCGCGGGCAAGCCAGTGCTGATCGTGCTCAATCGGATCGACAACTGGCCGCAGGGGGAACGCTCCACGCTGATCGAAAGCATCCGTTCGCGCCTGCCCAGGGACGCGCAGCACCTGGAGATCCTTCCGGTGGCCGCAGCTCCGCGGCAGGCGGTGCTGCTGGAGGGCGGGAAGGTGCGCAGCGAGGAGCAGGCCCCGCGCATCGAACCCCTGCGCTCTGCCCTGCTGTCTGTGCTCCAGCAGCAGGGGTCCTTGCTGCTTGGGCTCAACGGGCTGCGCTCGGCCGATCGCTTTGGCCAACGGCTCCATGCCTGGAGATTGCAACGGGGCAAAGCAGCGGCCCAGGGCCTGATTGGCCGTTATGCCGCCCTCAAGGCGACGGGAGTGGCCGCCAACCCGCTGTTGGTGCTGGATCTGGCAGGGGGGATCGCCCTGGACACCGCCCTGGTGCTGCAGCTCTGCAGGCTCTATGACCTGGAGCTGAGCAGCAGCGGCGCCCGCGCTCTGCTGACGCGCCTCTCGGCCCAGAACGCCCTGTTAGGGGGGACCCAGCTCGGCATCCAGCTGCTGCTGGGGGGCCTGCGGCAACTGCTGCTGATGGCCGCACCCCTGAGCGGCGGCCTGAGCCTGGCCCCTGCCGCACCGGTGGCCATGGCCCAGGCGGCCCTGGCGGTGCACACCACCCGGCTCACCGGGCGGCTGGCGGCAGCGGAACTACTCCGCAGTGCCGAGCGGGGGCGCTTCCGGCCGGCCTCGTTGCTGCGCCGGCTGGCCAGCCAGGACCCCCAGGTGCGCGACTGGCTCCAGCAATGGCAGCGCCTTGGTGGAACCCCTGCCCCTTCCGGCGGCCTGCTGCCTTGAACCAGCCCACCCTCGCCCTGTTCGGCACCAGCGCCGACCCGCCCACTCGGGGGCACCAGGCCCTGCTGGAGGGGTTGCTGCAGCTCTATCCCACGGTGGCCACCTGGGCCAGCGACAACCCTCTCAAGCAGCACGGGGCGCCGCTCGAACAACGGGCGGCCCTGCTGGGCCAACTGGTGGCCGCCATCGGCAACCCCCGGCTCCGTCACCAGCAGGAACTCAGCAGCCCGTGGGCGATCACCACCCTGGAGAGCGGCGGGCGAGGCGCTGGCCGGAGCGAACCCTGGTGTTTGTAGTCGGGGGCGATCTGGCCCCACAAATCCCGCGATGGCATCGGGCCCAGGAACTGCTGCAGGGCTGCCGGCTGGCGGTGGTGCCCAGGCGCGGCTACCCGATGGATCCAGGTGCCCTCGAAACCCTCCGCCAGCTGGGGGCTGAGCTGGAGGTGCTGGAGCTCGCCATTCCCGCCAGCGCCAGCTCCGAGGTCCGCCAACAACCGCAGCGGGACGCCATTCCCGAGGTGATCTGGAGGGAACTGCTCAAGCACAATCTCTACGGCCTCGGCCAACAGGCCCAACCGAGCCCGCGCTGATGCGTATCGCCCTTGCCCAGATCAATCCAACAGTTGGTGATCTAGCAAAAAATGCTGATCTAGTATCTAAGTACGCCTTTGATGCGGCAAATGCCGGTGCAGTAATTGTGGTTTACCCCGAGATGGTTTTAACTG
>JAURGL010000034.1 GCA_030833825.1 Vulcanococcus sp. SFB_649D_100_25
ACCATGTCACGGGGACGCCGCAAAGCTGCGGGATCTCTTCGGTTTGCCGCGTCTCCATAGGATCCGCCCCACGCTCCGCCGCACCGACCCGTCGCCATGGCCACCACCACCGACGACGCTCCCCTGTTGCGCACCCCCCTGCATGGGGCCGCGTGCGACGCCGGCGGACGGATGGTGCCCTTCGCCGGCTGGGAGATGGCCGTGCAGTTTTCCGGGCTGGTGGCCGAGCACAACGCCGTGCGCCAGGGCTGCGGGATGTTCGACATCTCCCACATGGGGGTGCTCACCCTGCGGGGGGCGGGGGCCAAGGATGCAATGCAGGCCCTCGTCCCCAGCGATCTGTTCCGGATCGGTCCAGGGGAGGCCTGTTATTCGGTGCTGCTCAATGAGCAGGGCGGCATCCGCGATGACCTGATCATTTACGACCGGGGCTGGCTGGAGGCCAAGCAAACCCATGAACTGGTGCTGGTGATCAACGCCGCCTGCGCCGAGGCCGACACCGCCTGGATCCGCAGCCAACTGGAGCCCCAGGGCATCGAGGTGGTGGATCGCAAAGGCGCCGGCACCTTGCTGGCCCTGCAGGGGCCGGAGGCTGCCGCCCTGTTGGAGAACCTCTCTGGCTGCTCCCTGGCGGGGCTGCCCCGCTTCGGGCATCGGGACCTGGACCTCGAAGGCATCGGGGCTGCCTTTGTCGGCCGCACGGGCTACACGGGAGAGGACGGCTTCGAACTGCTCCTATCAGCTGAAGCTGGCGAACGGTTTTGGCGCATCTGCCTGGAGAAGGGGGTGAAGCCCTGCGGACTGGGGGCCCGCGACACCCTGCGCCTGGAAGCGGCCATGCATCTGTTTGGCAGCGATATGGATGCCAACACCAGCCCCCTCGAGGCGAGCCTTGGTTGGTTGGTCCACCTGGAGATGCCGAAGGATTTCATCGGCCGGGCTGCCCTGGAACGCCAGAGCGCCGAGGGTGTCCAACGCAAGCTGGTGGGTCTGAAACTGGAGGGGCGCGCCATCCCACGCCACGGCTACCCGGTGCTCCACAACGGTGCTGTGGTCGGGACAGTGACCAGCGGGACCTGGTCCCCAAGCCTCCAGGCGGGCATCGCCCTGGCCAGCGTGGCCAGCAGCTCAGCAGCAATCGGCACCGAGCTGGGGGTGGAGATCCGCGGCAAAACAGAGCCAGCCACGGTGGTGAAACGCCCCTTCTACCGGCGCTGAGGCGCCGGGTGGGACAATCGCCCATTGCGTTTCCCACCTCAGCATGCGCAGCCACGGATGCGGCGACCTGCGCCCCGATGCCACAGGCCAGGCCGTGCAGCTGTGCGGCTGGGTGGACCGGAGCCGCGACCACGGCGGGGTGATCTTCATCGACCTGCGGGACCGCAGCGGCACCGTGCAGATCACGGTGGACCCGGACAACGGTGCGGCGATGTTCGCCGTGGCGGAGCACCTGCGCAACGAAACGGTGATCCAGGTGGAGGGCAAGGTGCGCGAGCGCCCCGCCGACGCCATCAACGACAAGCTGGACACAGGCCGGATCGAGGTCCTGGCCAGCGCCATCAACGTGCTCAACAGCGTGAAGGGCAACCTCCCCTTCGCCGTCTCGGTGCACGACGAGGAGAACACCCGCGAGGAGCTGCGGCTGCGGCACCGCTACCTCGACCTGCGCCGCGGGCGGATGAACGGAAACCTCCGGCTGCGGGCCCAGACCATCCAGGCCGCCCGCCGTTTCCTGGAGGACCAGGGCTTCATCGAGGTGGAGACCCCCGTCCTCACCCGCTCCACCCCGGAAGGGGCCCGCGACTATCTGGTGCCATCACGCGTCTGCGGCGGTGAATGGTTCGCCCTGCCCCAATCGCCCCAGCTGTTCAAGCAGCTGCTGATGGTGGGCGGCATCGAGCGCTACTACCAGGTGGCCCGCTGTTTCCGCGATGAAGACCTGCGGGCCGATCGCCAGCCGGAGTTCACCCAGCTGGACATGGAGATGAGCTTCATGGATCAAGAGCAGATCCTCGAGCTCAATGAAGCGCTGATCGCCTCCATCTGGAAAACCGTGAAGGGCGTCGAGCTTCCCCGTCCCTTCCCGCGCCTCACCTGGCACGACGCGATGGAGCGCTACGGCACCGACCGCCCCGACACCCGCTACGGGATGGAGCTCACCAACGTGAGCGACCTGGTGGCCGACATGGGCTTCAAGGTGTTTTCAGGGGCCGTGGCCGCCGGCGGCTCGGTGAAGTGCATCGCCGTACCCGGCG
Source organism: Vulcanococcus sp. SFB_649D_100_25 (assembly GCA_030833825.1). Taxonomy (GTDB): domain Bacteria; phylum Cyanobacteriota; class Cyanobacteriia; order PCC-6307; family Cyanobiaceae; genus Vulcanococcus. The sequence goes on from JAURGL010000034.1 coordinate 2,256, forward strand.
GTAACGATGCGGTGAGCAACGTGCGGATCAAGCCCGGCGGTGATGTGTTCAGCGAGGCCCAGAAGGCCGGGGCTGGCGGTCTGGCCTTCATCCGCGTGCGTGAAGGCGGCGAGATCGACACCATCGGCGCCATCAAGGACAACCTTTCTGAGGAGAAGAAGGCTGAGCTCCTGAAGCGCACCGGCGCTGAGCCCGGCACCTTGATCCTGTTCGGCGCCGGCGATACCGCCACGGTGAACAAGGCCCTGGACCGGGTGCGCCAGTACCTGGCCCGCGAGCTGGGCATGGTCAAGCCCGACAGCGAGAACGACAGCTGGAACTTCCTCTGGGTGGTGGACTTCCCGATGTTCGAGTTCAACGCCGACGAAAACCGCCTCGAGGCGCTGCACCACCCCTTCTGCGCCCCCAACAGCGAGGACCTCGGCAACGATCCCGCCGCCTGGGCAGGCACCCTGCCTGCGGCCCGCGCCCAGGCCTACGACCTGGTGCTCAACGGCCTGGAACTGGGCGGCGGCTCCCTGCGGATCCACGATTCAGCCCTGCAGCGCCAGGTGCTCCAGACCATCGGCCTGCCCCTGGAGGAAGCCAACCAGCAGTTCGGGTTCCTGATGGATGCCCTCGACATGGGTGCTCCGCCCCACGGCGGCCTGGCCTTCGGGATCGACCGGATGGTGATGCTGCTGGCCGGTGAGGAATCGATCCGCGACACCATCGCTTTCCCCAAGACCCAACAGGCCCGCTGCCTGATGACCGGCGCCCCCGGCGGGGTGGCCAGCAAACAGCTCGAGGAGCTGCATGTGGCCAGCACCTGGGTGGAAGAGGAGAGCGAGGACTGAACGGGAGCGGGCCAAGAACCCGAACAGAAACCTTTGCTTTTGGGCAGCGTCTCAACTGAGACCTGATGGTGAATGGTGGCATCTGCCATCGGCCTATGGCCAAGGGTCCTCCCCGTCCAACCTCCAGATCTGGCAGCCGGCGCAGCAGCAGCGACCTGGTGCGCCTGTACCTGCAGGACATCGGCCGCGTTGAGCTCCTCAGCCATGAAGAGGAGCTCACCCTGGCCCGCTTGGTGCAGCGCCGCGAATCCCTGCTGCGGGACAGGTCCCGGCTGGCGCTCCACTCCCCTGAATTGCAGGAGCTGGTGGATCTGGAACTCAGCCGGCAGCAACTGGCGTCGCACCTGGGGCACTGGCCAGGGATGCAGCTGTGGTCCGAGCACTGCCATCGCCCGGTCCCGGAGCTGCGGGAGGCCATGCGTCTGGGCCATGAGGCCTGGGCTGAGCAATCAGGCCTCGGGATCACGGACCTCAAACAGGCCCTGCATCACGGCCGCCGGGCCCGAGACCGGATGATCCAGGCCAACCTGCGCCTGGTGGTGGCCGTGGCCAAGAAATATCAGCAGCGGGGCATGGAGCTGCTGGATCTGGTGCAGGAAGGCACCCTCGGCCTGGAGCGGGCCGTGGAGAAATACGACCCCACCCGTGGCTTCCGCTTCAGCACCTACGCCTACTGGTGGATCCGGCAGGGGATCACCCGGGCCATCGCCACCCAGAGCCGCACGATCCGGCTGCCGGTGCATGTCACCGAGAAGCTGAATCGAATCAAAAAAGCCCAGCGGCAGATCGCCAGCGAACACGGCCGCCTGGCCTCCGTGGCCGACCTGTCACGGGAGCTGGGGCTGAGTGAAGAGGTGATCAGGCTCACCCTGATGCGGGTCCCCCGTTCGGTCTCCCTCGACACCCGCGTCGGCCGTGATCAGGACACCGAACTCGGGGATCTGTTGGAGGACGGGCACGCCACCCCGGAGCAGGCCCTGACCCGGGCCCAACTCCACGATGACCTGGAGGCCCTGCTGGAGGAGCTGACCAGCCGCGAAGCCGAGGTGATCCGGCTGCGCTTTGGCCTGGAGGACGACACCCCCCAGACCCTCTCGCAGATCGGTGAAGACCTGCACCTCTCTCGGGAACGGGTCCGGCAGATCGAAACCCGGGCCCTGCTCAAACTGCGGCAACCGCAGCGCCGCTGCCGCGTGCACGACTACCTCGTCAACCTCGATACGGACAACACGCCATGACCATCTCCGCCCCTCCGATCGACATCGGCATTCCGGAAAGCCAGCGGGCCCAGATCGCCGCGGGGCTGAGCCGGGTCCTGGCCGACAGCACCGTGCTCTACGCCAAAACCCACGGCTTCCACTGGAACGTAACTGGGCCGATGTTCAACACGCTCCATCTGATGTTCATGGAGCAGTACACAGAGCTCTGGACGGCCCTCGATGGGATCGCCGAACGGATCCGGGCCCTGGGACATCCCGCCCCGTTCGGGGGCAGCACCTACAGCGGCCTGTCCTCCATCCCGGAAACCCAGGGCATTCCCAAGGCCTTGGAGATGGTGCACGAGCTGGTGATGGGGCATGAAGCCGTGGCCCGCACCATTCGCAGCGTGTTCAGCCTGGCGGAAGAGGCCAACGACCAACCCACCGCGGACCTGCTCACGCAGCGCCTCGAAGTCCACGAGAAGACCGCCTGGATGCTGCGCAGTCTTCTGGACCAATAGGCCCCAGGCGGCTGAGGAGGGCTGGAACCGGCCGGTAAATTAAAGGGTCGCTTCAGGTGCCATGGCCAAATTCGTCTTCGTGACCGGTGGCGTGGTATCGAGCATCGGCAAAGGGATCGTGGCCGCCAGCCTGGGGCGCCTGCTCAAGAGCCGCGGCTACAGCGTCTCGATCCTGAAGCTGGATCCCTATCTGAACGTGGACCCGGGCACGATGAGCCCGTACCAGCACGGTGAGGTGTTCGTCACCGAAGACGGGGCCGAGACCGACCTCGACCTGGGTCACTACGAGCGCTTCACCGACACGGCCATGTCACGCCTGAACAGCGTGACCACCGGCTCGATCTACCAGTCGGTCATTAATAAGAACGCCGCGGGGACTACAACGGGGGGACCGTCCAGGTGATCCCCCACATCACCGGGGAAATCCGCGAGCGCATTCACCGTGTGGCCGCCAACAGCGGCGCCGATGTGGTGATCACGGAGATCGGCGGCACGGTGGGCGACATCGAATCGCTGCCGTTCCTGGAGGCGATCCGCGAATTCAGGGGTGACGTCGGGCGCAACGACCTGGCCTACGTCCACGTGACCCTGCTGCCGTTCATTGGCACCTCCGGGGAACTCAAGACCAAACCCACCCAGCACTCGGTGAAGGAGCTGCGCTCCATCGGCATCCAGCCCGATGTACTCGTCTGCCGCAGCGACCGGGCCATCTCCGAAGATTTGAAGGCCAAGATCGGCGGCTTCTGCGGCGTGCCCAAGCGGGCCGTGATCCCGGCCCTAGATGCCGACAGCATCTACGCGGTCCCGATCACCCTTGAGCAGGAGGGCCTCTGCAGAGAGGTGCTGGATCTGCTGGGCCTCACCGATCACGACAGTGACATGGCCCGCTGGGCCGAGATGGTGGCGAAGCTGCGGAACCCCGGCCCCTCCGTGAAGGTCGCCCTGGTTGGCAAATACGTGCAGCTCAACGACGCCTACCTGTCGGTGGTGGAAGCCCTGCGCCATGCCTGCATCGAGCTGGGGGCTGGCCTTGATCTGCACTGGATCTGTGCCGAGCAGATCGAAGAACGGGGCGCCGATGCCCTGCTGCGGGGGATGGATGCCGTGGTGGTGCCGGGCGGATTCGGGAACCGTGGGGTTGATGGGAAGGTGGCGGCGATCCGCTGGGCACGGGAGCAACGGGTCCCGTTCCTCGGCCTGTGCCTGGGCATGCAATGCGCCGTGATCGAGTGGGCCCGCAACCAGGCCGGCCTTAATGGAGCCACCAGTGCCGAACTCAATGCCGACACCGAGCACCCGGTGATTCACCTGCTGCCGGAGCAGCAGGACGTGGTGGATCTGGGGGGGACGATGCGCCTGGGGGTTTACCCCTGCCGCGTCGCCCCAGGCACCCTCGCCCATCGGCTCTACGGCGAAGAGGTGGTCTATGAGCGGCACCGCCATCGCTATGAGTTCAACAACGCCTACCGGAACCTGTTCCTGGAATCGGGCTACGAGATCAGCGGGACCTCACCCGATGGGCGCCTGGTGGAGTTGATCGAACTGAAGAACCACCCCTTCTTCACCGCCTGCCAGTACCACCCCGAATTCCTCTCCCGCCCCAGCCGGCCCCACCCCCTGTTCCGCGGCCTGATCGAAGCTGCGCAGCAACGATTGCCAAGCAGCCCCCTAGAAGTGACAGGAGCCCTTGCCTCCGGCTCAAGGAGCTGAGCCGAGGCAAACATTCAAGCCTTCAAATTTGGCGCAGCGACTCCGTTTTATCCTTAAATTCACCCAATAGAAGTTGCAAATAACTCACCTTACGCAGCTTAATGTTGGCCGTTAGCGACATTCCAACCTGCAGTGGCAATTGAGCACCAGAATTGACTTTGAGCTGTTGAGACGCCAGTTCAATCTCAGCAGGATAACGATGGTTCTGCTTGAACTGATCAGGCGGCAGGGCATCGGAACCAATTCGTTTTACGGTGCCCTGCAGCACGCCGAAGTCTGTCGACGGGAATGAGTCGATACTCAGATCAACCGGCTTACCCACCGTGACAAAGCCAATCTTGCTGCTATCAATTTCCACCTTAGCCTTAAGGTTGTTATAGGGAACAATCTTCATCACAGGCTCACTACCTTGAGCCACAAAACCTGGCCCCGTCGGCTTGAGATCAAACACAACTCCATCTACTGGTGAGCGAATATCCTGGTAGCGGATATTCACACGCAGCTCAGTCAGATTGCTCTGCAAATCTGCAAGCTCTCCCCGCAACTGCTGCACTTGTTGCTGCAGGATTGCAACCTGACGCTGGCGATCCATTGTGGTTTTCGCGAGATCGCCCTCCACCCCGCGGACCTTATTGCGCTGCTGCAACACTTGCAGCTCGGCCGAGGCCCCTGCGCGCTGCAAGACGGCAAAGCGTTCAAGGATTTCTCGCTCCAAAGCAAGGTTCTGTCTCAATACTGCCTGCTCCGTGTCATTCAGGCCGAGGTAACGCTGCAGCTCAACTTCCTTCAGGCTGAGCTGTTCCTGCTTCGCGGCAATGGTTTTCTGAAGACTGATCTCACGATCCTTCGTCGCTTCATTATCCAGACGCAATAAAACCTGCCCCTTGCTGACACGCTGTCCTTCCTTGACAAGCATTTCGTCAAGCACTCCACCAACCGGAACTTGGATGGTCTTCACATCGCCAATTGGCTCAAGCTTTCCGGAGGCCACCACCACTTCCTCCGTCTGAGCAAAGGTGAGCCAAGCCAGTCCAAAACCGGTGCATCCAATCAAGGCCCAGGTGAGGCCGCGGGCCAGCACTCGCGACTGCTGCAATCCCATTTGATCGTGACTGCTCTGCACCCTCCGCTCAATCGCATTTTGTGCAGCACGAACAAGCGAGCCAGGCTGAACGACTTTGCGCCGCGGGACCAAATCAGACATCAGTCAGCCTCCTGTTGGCGATAAAGGGCGTAATAACGACCTTTGCGGGAAATGAGCTCATCATGCGTTCCAGTTTCAACAACAGCACCTTGATGCATCATCACAATCAGATCCGCCTGGCGGATGGTGGACAAGCGATGGGTGATAAAAAAGACTGTGCAATGGCTGACGCTTTCAATCAGGTTGTTGCAGACCCGACGCTCCGTGTCGTAATCGAGGGCACTGGTGGCCTCATCCAATACCAACATCTTGGGCCGACCTAGCAACGTACGGGCCAGCGCGATCCGCTGACGCTGGCCGCCAGAAAGGCCAGCCCCCCTCTCACCCACGTTCGTGCTGTAGCCGGAGGGAAGCTCCATGATGAATTCATGGGCACAGGCCAGGGAAGCAGCCTGAACGATCGAATCGCTCGTGGCATCTGGATCCGTGAGCGCAATGTTCTCGGCCACTGAGCCAGAGAACAACAATGGCTCCTGAGGAATGATACCGATCTGGCGCCGGAGCGAATATAACTCGACCTTGTCTATATCATAGCCGTCTATCAGAATGCGACCTTGCCCTGGTGCATAGAGTCGCGACATTAGCTTGGTTAGAGTGCTCTTACCACTACCGCTTTGGCCAACAATTCCAACAAAGGTCCCCGCAGGTATATCAAGGTTGATGTTATTAAGAACCGGTGTTGATCTGCCTGGAAACGTGAACGACACATTTTCAAACATCACTCGACCATCCAAGGGCGGCAAAGGAATCTTCTGTTTGTCCTCCTCATTGGATTCCTCCGGGGTATCAACCACATCAGCCAGGCGCTCAAATGACACTTTGAGCTCCTGGATGCTCTGCCAGATGCCGGACAAACGAAGCATCGGCTGTGTCACATAACCAGAGATAATTCGAAATGCGATCAATTGACCGAGGCTCAGCTGACCATTAAGGACAAGACCAGCACCAACCCAGAGAACCAGAAGTTGGGAAAGCTTCTGCAAAACCTGACTCGCTTCGGTCAGAGCCGTACCCGTGATCGTTTTTTCAAAAGTCCGTGCGATATACTGACTGTAAAAGTCCTGCCATTTCCACCTACTGATCATCTCAACGTTCTGGGCTTTCACCGTCTGAATTCCGCTGAGGACCTCCACCAGGTGACTCTGAGTACGCGCGTTCTGATTAGCCGCATCACGATATTGGCGCCTGAATAATGGCGCGCCCAGAAGTGTCAGTCCAATTTGAATTGGCAATACACAGAGAGCAATAATCGTAAGCAGCCAACTATAAACCAACATCACAACGATATAGATTACCGAAAAGGCGGAATCCAGCACAGTCGTCAGAGCCTGACCTGTCAGGAAATTCCGAATTTTCTCCATCTCAGCGATGCGGGTGCCAAGTTCACCAACCGGCCGACGATCGAAATAACTGAGCGGCAGACGCAATAAGTGATCGATCACCTCTGCACCAAGACGAAGATCAATGCGATTTGTTGTTTCAGAAAACAAGAATGTACGCAGAGAACCAATCACACCCTCCATCAAAGTGACAACGACCAAAGCAATGCCAAGGACCTGGAGAGTATCGAGACTTCTCTGGCTGATCACCTTGTCGATGATCACCTGAATCAACAACGGATTAGCAAGACCAAACAGCTGCACTACAAAAGACGCCAGCAACACCTGGAGCAGCAAGCCGCGATATCGGCGCAAGGCCGGCCAGAACCAGGAAAAACCAAAACGCTTTTCAGGAGTGCTGCTGCTCCGCTCCAGCAGCAACATCTCTATCCCCTCAGGGAAATGAGCCTCAAGATCGTCTGGCAGAAGCTCCACCCAGCCGTCCCGGGGCGAGGCGAGCACAAGTCCCTGGGAATTGCTGAGTTGAATCAGGGCAAAACCATCGCGCCAGTTCACAAGTGCTGGGGTCTGCAGGCGTGTGCCCTCGGAGGCCGGCACACGTACAGCACTGACATACAAGCCCAGCATGGAGCCAAGGCTGCCGCACAACTGCAGATTCGGTTGCCGCCCACGATTGAGGCCTTCCCGCAAAATCCGTTCGATTGCGTCTCGGCGGAATGGAAGCCGCAGCTCGACTGAAAGCATCTGGAAACACGCCAGGACTTCCTCCAGAGCTCCGGTTGCCCGTACCAAGGTGAAGCGGGTTCGATCCCGACCACCCAAATCCAAACCCGACTGCAACGGCACCGCTGTCATCGCAGCTTCCGCAGGCTGCCCCCCCCCGACGACTGTCAACTGAGAGGGGGCATCCAACCCATCCCCCAGCAGGGCCTCAAGAGGCTCCCGCTGCCAGGCCAGAAACCTCGCGGGCAGTGGTGGATGCGCTTGAGGGAGACCCGCAGCCGGGTCGAGGCGAGCCCCAAGCTCATGTTCCACCAAGTTGTTGCTTGCGGCAATCAGCTGTTCATTGGCCCGTACAGCGCCAAGGGAAGGAGCGGTTGGTTCCACACAGCGGGTGTAAGGGAGCAGATCCCGACACAGGTCTCGCAAACCGATACGGGCTGTGGGATGCGCCTGCAAGAGCGGCCTCAGCAGATCCGCCAACTCAGCTGGCCACAGCTGCGCAGCACACCAGCGACGAAAACTGGCTTCCTCTTGGAGCAAGAGCAACAGATCAGAATCGGTCAACGCAGCAGCACGCAGCTCAGTGGCAGCGGCCACTTCCTCACACCCCTTCACCCGCAGGAAAGCTGCAAGACCCACCCAGTCACCTGGACCAAGCTTGCAAAGGGTCACAGTGCGTCCTTGCTCCTGCACCAACACCCGAGCTTCGCCCTCAAGGATGAGCAAGACCTCTTGGGGCACCAGATCGTGGTGACAGAGCGCCTGGCCAATGCTGAAACTGCGCGCCTGCAGCTGGGTGGCCAGCTTTTCCAGCCGAGCCGGGGAGAGCTCCTCCAATGCCGGGTGCTCAGCCAACAACTTGTCCGAAACCACCGCTGTCATGAGTTGGGAAAGCGCACAGGGACGAACTGGTTGAGGCGTTGCTGAACCGCTTCTTCAACGGCTTCCTCAAACAACTCTCGGGCCATCTGCTCTGCCGTCTCCTCGGTGAGGGTTGCAGGCGCGTAGCTCTCCAAACGAACAACCAACCACCACTTCTCAATTCGAAACGGCTCCATGAGGGCGCCGGGGGTGCCGGTACGCAAGCGCTCAGCAAGGATTGGATGGGCCTGGGTTAGTGGGACCGGCCCAACAACCCCACGGGTGGTTCGCTCGGGGCCTTCGGCATAACGGGATGCCAATTCTGCGAAATCAGATTCGTTTTCGTTGATCTGCAAATAGAGCTCCCGGGCCAGACCTGCATCCTCAAGACGAAGAAGGCTGTAGACAACCCGGTCAAGCTGATTCTTGCGCTGAAGGAAGCGGGCTTCGGCTTTCGGCCTGTAATGCTCCCCGACATAGCGCTGCAGTCGCCAGGGCTGGACGAGTTGTTGCTCCAACTCATCACGATGCAACAAGTTCAGACGGAGAAAAGCCTGGAGATCCTCGTCTGAAGAGAGGTTCTGCCCCTGCATGAAAGCCTTCAGCGCCTCCTGACAGTCGTCAGCCGTGACCGGAACAAGAGAGGCGAAATCAGCAACCACCATCTGCCGAAGCAGGGGCTTGAGCATCCGATGGCGGGCCAGCAGATCAACCTGCTCAGGACTGATGATCTGAGAGGGATCTGAGGCAACCAAGGCAAAGGCATAGCCGATCTGAGCACCCTAAAGACAAAAAACTTGAAGGGTCTGCTGATGCATGATCTGGAGATCAATCAGCAGCATTTGACCTCACCAGCCCTACCGGTGGTTGAAACCTTCCACTCGCTCCAGGGCGAGGGGATCCACGGAGGCCGCAGCGCCTTCTTCATTCGTCTTGGGGGGCTGCAGCGTGGGCTGCAGCTGGTGCGACACCAAACACTCCTGGCCCCGGGAGGTCCATCCCCAGCGCCCTGTGGAGGATCTGGCCGCCGAGACCGCTGCTGCTGCCTCAGCGGGAGCGGCGTTCGTGGTGATCACCGGTGGGGAACCCCTCGAGCACAACCTCAAGCCCCTGTGCGAAGCGTTGCGTCCGATCGGTGTGCCCCTCCACCTGGAAACCAGCGGGGTCGGCCAGCTCACGGGCGCGTTTGCCTGGATCACCCTCTCGCCAAAACCGCACCGGCCGCCGGAGCAGGAGGTGCTCACAGCGTGCGATGAACTGAAGGTGGTGGTGCATGAAGCGAGCGATCTCGCTTTTGCCGAAGCGATGGCCGCTGGGAGCAACCAGGGGCGAAACGCCGAGCAGGCGGCACCAGAGCTGCTGCTCCAACCCGGCTGGCAGAGCGCGGCGGGCCAGCAACTGGCCATTGACTACGTGCGCAGCCATCCCGAATGGCGCCTCAGCCTGCAAACCCACAAGTGGCTCGGGGTGCGCTGAGGCCGCTGGGCATCATGGAGCTGGCGCCCGAACCATCAGCCTTGCCCACAGCCGTCGCCCTGCTCTCCGGTGGACTGGATTCCGCCACCGCCGCTGCCATGGCCCAGGAAGCGGGTTACCGGGTCATCGGCCTCTCCTTCGACTACGGGCAACGGCACCGCCGCGAACTGCAGGCAGCCGCTGCCGTAGCCGAGGCCCTGCAACTGGCGGAGCACCAGACGATCGCCGTGAACCTGGCGGCCTGGGGCGGATCGGCCCTCACCGATCAGCGGATTGCCGTCCCCAGCGAAGGGGTCCAGGACGGGGTGATCCCCTCGACCTATGTCCCTGGCCGCAACACCGTCTTCATCTCGATCGGCCTCAGCCTGGCCGAGGCCCGCGGCGCCGAGCGCCTGGTGCTGGGGGTCAACGCCGTGGACTACTCCGGCTATCCCGACTGCCGGCCGGATTATCTGGAGGCCTTTCAGCAGCTGGCGGATCTGGCCAGCAAGGCAGGCCGGGAGGGTCATGGCACCCAGCTCTGGGCTCCCCTGGTGAGCTGGAGCAAAACCCGGATCGTCCAGGAAGCCCTGAGGCTGGGCGTCCCGATCGCCGACACCTGGAGTTGCTACAGCGGGGGAGAGACGCCCTGCGGGGTCTGCGACAGCTGCCGTATTCGTGATGCCGCCCTCAGGGACGCCGGCCGGGCCGATCTGGCCACGGCCTGATGCAACCCACCCGTCTGCCATTGCCTTGGCGAGAGCCAACCCTCCTGGCCCAGCAACTCCAGAGCAGGTGGGGCAGCGATGGGCTGATCTGGCTCGATGGTGATGGCAGCGCCCTGGGACGCTGGGTCACCCTGGCGGCCGATCCGCTCGAGCAGATCTGCTGCCGCGGTGATCGCAATCCCTTTGATCAGCTCCGTCAGTTAGGGGCTGGCCATTGGTGTGGCTGGCTGAGCTACGAAGCCGCCGCCTGGGTGGAGCCGAGCAACCCTTGGCACAGCACTGCGCTGGCCCAGCTCTGGATCGCCCGCCATGACCCCCTGTTTCGCTTCGATCTGGTGGAGCGGCAGCTCTGGCTCGAGGGCCACGACCCGGCTCGACTGGCAGCGGTCGCCGACTGGTTCAGCGAGACGGCGGAGCAGACAACAGCTTCAGCCCCCCAGCCCCCAGGGATCCATCCTTCGCAGTGGCACTGGCACACCAGCCGCGAGCAATACGCCGCTGGTGTCCAACGGATCCGGGAGTTGATTGCCTCGGGTGACATCTTTCAAGCCAACCTCACCGCCTGCTGCAGCACGGAACTGGAGCAGCCCGCCGACCCGCTCCACCTGTTTCAACGGCTGCGGCAGCGCTGCCCGGCGCCCTTTGCCGGCCTGGTGGTCGCCGGTGACGAAGCCGCCGGGGAAGCGGTGATTTCCACCTCCCCCGAACGGTTCCTGCAGGTCAGCGCCAGCGGGCTTGTGGAAACGCGACCGATTAAGGGAACCCGGCCCCGCGCGGACCATCCCGATCTGGATGCCGACCATGCCGCTGAGCTGGTCTGCAGCGTGAAGGATCGGGCTGAAAACGTGATGATCGTCGATCTGCTCCGCAACGATCTCGGCCGGGTCTGCGAGAGCGGCTCGATCTCGGTGCCGCAACTGGTGGGGCTTGAGAGCTATGCCCGCGTGCACCACCTCACCTCGGTGGTGACCGGCAAGCTGAAGAAGGATCTGTCCTGGGTGGATCGGCTCGAAGCCTGCTGGCCAGGGGGCTCGATCACCGGTGCCCCAAAGCTGAGGGCTTGCCAACGGCTGAGCGAACTGGAGCCGGTGGAGCGGGGCCCCTACTGCGGTTCCCTGTTGCGCCTGGACTGGGATGGGAGCTTTGACAGCAGCATCCTGATCCGCACCGTGGTGCAACAGGGCTCGCGGCTTCGGGCCCATGCCGGCTGCGGCATCGTGGCCGACTCCGACCCCGAAGCGGAGGCCAGCGAACTGGGATGGAAGCTGAATCCCCTGCTGGAGGCCCTGGAATGAGCGCCGCGAACCTGGCCTGGATCGATGGGCAGTGGGGGGACCCGGAACAGCTGCAGGTCCCTGTCCAGGACCGAGGCCTCCTGCTGGCCGATGGCCTGTTCGAGACCGTCCTGATCCTGGAGGGAGTACCGCAGCTGCTGCCGGAGCATCTCCGGCGCTGGCACGGCAGTGCCGATCTGCTGGGGATGGCGCCCCCCCCAGACCAAAGCAGCCTGATCCCCCTCATTGATGCCGGCCTACGGCACGCGCAATGGCCCAGCGGGACCGGCAGCCTGCGGCTCAACTGGAGCTGCGGGAGCAGCACAAGTCGCGGCA
>JAURGL010000035.1 GCA_030833825.1 Vulcanococcus sp. SFB_649D_100_25
TCGAAGCCTGGGCTCTCGAGGTCGGACTCACCCCCCGGCAGCTGAAACGGGAGCTGAAGCTCGCCGAGCGCGCTGGCGAGAAGATGGTGACGGCCAACTTGCGGCTGGTGGTGAGCCTGGCGCGCCGCATCAGTCATCGGCAGCTGGATTTGGACGATCTCGTGCAGGAAGGCACCTTGGGCTTGATTCGCGCCGTGGAGCGCTTTGACCCCACCCGCGGCTACCGGTTCTCTACCTATGCGGTCTGGTGGATCCGGGAAGCGATGAACCGGGCCGTGCAACAGCAACGCCGCACGATTCGGCTACCGATGCACATGCAGGATCGCCTGCAGCGCCTGCGCCGCTGCCAGCAGGAGCTGCGGCAGATGCTCGGGCGCGAACCGAACCTTGAGGAATTGGCCGAGGCCACCGAGCTCAAACCGCTCGATATCCGCGAGGCCCTGTTTCGGGCTCAAGAGCCCCTCAGCCTCGACAGCAGCCATGGCAGCGACGACGAGCTGCGGCTGATGGACGCCCTGCGCTGCGGGGCGGAACTGCCGAACGACCGGCTCACCGCCCAGCACCTTCAGAAGGATCTGGTCGCCTTGCTCGAAGAGCTGCCCGAGCAGGAGGCCGAGCTGCTGCGGCTTCGCTACGGCATCAATCAGCCCGAACCGATGAACCTCAGTGCCGTCGCCCGCCAGATGGGGCTCAGCCGCGATCAGGCCCGCGGGATGGAGCGACGGGCCAACGCCGCCATGCGCAACCTGTCGGATCGGGTGATCGACTATCTAGAGGCCTGACACGTCATCCATGAGCTGGCACCCCCACCTCTGGCACCCCACCACCCAGGTGGCCAGCAGCCCAGCCCCGCTAGCGGTAAAACAGGCGCGCGGGTGCGTGCTGGAGCTCAGGGACGGACGCCACCTCATTGACGCCATTAGCAGTTGGTGGGTGACCCTGCATGGTCACGCCGAGCCGGCAATCGCCGCGGCCATCGCCAGGCAGGCCCAAGAGCTGGAGCAGGTAATCTTCGCCAACTTCAGCCATGCCCCCGCCGAACAGCTGGCCACCCGTCTGGCCGCCCTCACCGGACTGGAGCGCCTGTTCTTCTCCGACAACGGCTCCACCGCCGTTGAGGTCGCCCTGAAGATGGCCTGGCAGTGGTGGCGCAATCAAGGCAGTGCCCGCAGCCAGCTAATTGCCTTTGAAGGCGCCTATCACGGCGACACCTTCGGGGCGATGGCGCTGGGGGATCGCTCCATCTTCACGGCCCCCTACGACGACCTTCTGTTCGACGTCTCCCGCATCAGCTGGCCACACACCCACTGGGGTGATCACGACCTGGAGACGCGGGAGAACAAGGCCTTACAGGAGCTGGAGAAGGCCCTGGCCACCCCGACCGCGGCCGTGATCCTGGAACCCCTGATCCAGGGGGCCTCAGGGATGCTGATGGTGCGCCCGTCTTTCCTGCGAGCTGTGCAGGAGCGGGTTCACGCCAGTGGGGCCCTGTTGATCGCCGATGAGGTCATGACTGGATTCGGACGCACAGGGGCCCTCTTCGCCAGCCAACGCTCAGGGATCCAACCGGATCTGATCGCCCTCTCCAAAGGCCTCACCGGAGGCTTTTTGCCCATGGGGGGAACCATGGCGAGTGAGCGGATCTACCAGGGCTTCATCAGCGAGAACGCGTCCCAAACGTTTTTCCACGGCCACAGCTTCACCGCCAATCCGCTTGGCTGTGCGGCGGCCCTGGCCAGCCTCGATCTCCTGCAACAGAACCCCGAGCGCTACCAGCAGTTCGAATCACGCCACACGCCCCTGCTTGAGGAGTTGGCCCAACAAAAGGCCGTGAAACGGGTTCGTTGTCTCGGCACCGTGGCTGCCTTTGAACTGGATGCCGGCAGCACCAGTTACCTCAACCCGATTGGCAAACAACTGCAGCAACACTGCATCGACCAAGGGGTTTACATCCGGCCCCTGGGCAACGTGGTCTATCTGCTGCCACCCCTCTCGATTAGCGATGGGCAACTGCAGCAGTGCTACAGCGCCATCGGCTCCGGCATCAAGGCACTTACGGACTGAATCAGCCCGGCAGGATCACCCGATCGATCACATGCACCACGCCGTTGTCGCACACCACATCGGCGTTCACAACGGTGGCGTTCTTCACCTCGAAAGGATCCTGGCTGCGGATCGGAATCGGGGCCCCCTCCAGGCTCTCCCAGTTGTCTTGGGCGACAAGTTGCTCGCGGCTGTAGGCACCTGAGAGCACGTGATATTTGAGGATTCGCGCCAATTGCGGCGGGTTATCCACCAAGGTCTGCACGGTGCCCGGCGGCAGCGCGGCAAACGCGTCATCCACCGGAGCAAAGACCGTGAAGGGACCAGGCCCCTCCAGGGCCCCGCGCAGACCAGCGGCATCCACAGCGGCCAGAAGGGTGTTGAACGCCCCCACGGAGGCAGCCGTTTCAAGAATCGAAGCCATCAGCGGTAGTCCTGGGATTGAATGTCGCTCAAGCGAGCTTCCGGCCGCAGGAAGCGGTCCATCTGGGCTTCAAAGAAGCGCCGATTCGCCATCAGATGCTCGGGGTTCGTGTCGTCGAGCGGATAAAGCAGCGCGCAGCGCAGCGCCTGAATCACCGCTGAGGTCACGTTGTACATCGAGCGCTGGAAGGTGATGCCTAGCTGAATCAGCTCGTCTTCTTCCCCGCGTTTGTGCTGCTTGTAGAGATCTTTGAGATAGGGCGGCAGGAAATGCAGCATGTCCTGCATCAGCAAGGTGGGAGGAATCCCGGCGGAGCCCACAGGAAACACATCGGCGTAAAGAATCCCGTAGTGGAAGTCGGCTTGGTCAGGGGGGACCTGCTGGGCCTGGGCGTTGTAGCGCTTGGTTCCACGGAAGGGTGAGGTGCGATAAACCACCGCCTCCACATACGGGAGAGCCGCTTCATAGAGCCAAGTAAATCCTTCGCTCTTGGGGATGATCTCGTAGCACTCCTCACCGATGTAGAGGTGGTGATAGATCGGCCGGCCGGCAACGGCGAAGATCCCATTCACCAGAAAATCCATGGCTTCAGGGACTGAGCTGAGCTTGCCCTCGTCATAGAGGTCGCTCATCTCGAAGAACACAGGAGCCATCACCTCCCAGAACAAGCCGAGGTTGGCGGTGTAGCTGAGCTGCCGCACCTGCTCCAGAAACATGTCCGGGAACAGGGCATACAAAGCCAGCATCAAGGGATTGCGTTTGAAGTAGGCCTTGATCGCCCGATCAGCGTTGGCCTTGTAGGCGTCGCTCTCCAAATAGTCGTTGAAGCGCCCGCCCATGCCCTGATGCCAGAGCATCGCCTGCATGCAGGCCTCGGCGAACTCCATATTCACGCGGTCATGCCAGAGGTGATGCAGCAGCTTTGGCATCCGCACGGTTTCGCCGCGCTCCATGAACTCCAGCAGTTCCGGATGCGCCTTCTCCGTGCCACGCCAGATGCGCAGTTTGGATTGATCACCCGCATAGCTGTTGGGGCGATCCAGATACTCCTTCGAGATGAAGTATTTGAAAGCCGGCAGCGGTTTGAGAAAAACCCGCTCCGCGATGTAGAGCAGATCGCGCCAATAGAAATCCATTGGCACCGCATAGGCCTTGTAGATCCCGATGATCTGCTTGAGGTTCTCTGGGGTGTCCGGCAGCATCGATCCACCAGCTTCCAGCCGATGGATCACATCGGCGAAACGGTGGGTGGACGGGGGAATCAACGGAGCCTGGATGCGCTCCTGAGTAGCGGAGGAGGTCATGCGGGAAGCTCGGTGGACTGGGCGGGGGCCATGGCAATCACCGTGACTGCCTCGCTGGAGCGCAAGGCAAGCGGCGCGGTGGCCGATTCACTGAATCCGGTCAGCGCCGGGGGCCAAAGACCGGCCAACAGCACAAGGGCTGAGAGCACAAGGGCTGGAATGCGTTCACCCCAGCTGGTGCCAACCCAATCGGCCCGGGCGTTATCCAACCGCCCAAAACCCACCCGGTTGAACAGACGCACGGCATACACAGCCGTGAGACCCGATGCCAGGAGGCACACCAACGTGGGCCAGGGATAGGCCACCCAGCTGCCCTCAAACACCAGCAGTTCAGCTACAAAGCCAGCCAGACCAGGGACACCGGCAGCGGCCATCAGGGCCACCAGCATCAGACCGAGGGTGAAGGGCAGTCCCCGTTGGGGATTGAGCAAACCGGAAAGTTCGGGGATAGCACTGGTTCCGGTCTTGCTCTCAATCAGGCCCACCAGGCAGAACAGCAGGGCAATGATCAAGCCATGGGCGAGCATCTGGGCGATCACCCCCTGCAGGCTCAGAGGAGTAGCGGCCGCGAGGGCCAGTAGCAGCATCCCCATGTGGCCAAGGGAGCTGTAGGCCACCAAACGACGCATCTCCATCTGGACAATCGCGTTCAGGGCTCCATAGATGGCACTGATCGCCCCCAAGGCTGCTAACCACGGGGCCCAGACAGTCCAGGCATCCGGGAGGAAGCCCACCCCAAAGCGAAGCAGTCCATAGGCCCCGAGCTTGGAGACCGCCCCGCTCAGGAGCATCGCCACCGGGGTCGGG
This sequence comes from Vulcanococcus sp. SFB_649D_100_25, assembly GCA_030833825.1. GTDB lineage: Bacteria > Cyanobacteriota > Cyanobacteriia > PCC-6307 > Cyanobiaceae > Vulcanococcus. Next base: position 4,579 of record JAURGL010000035.1, read on the forward strand.
GCCTGGCTGTAGGTCAGGGGCTGCCAGCCATGCAGGGGGACCACAGGGAGCTTCAGACCAAAGGCCAAAAGCACGAGGGCAAGGATCCAGCGCTGCTGGTCAGGGCTGAGGTTGTGATCGCTCAGGGCGGCAAAGCTGAAATCCAGACCATTCGGCTGGAGCCATCCCAGGGCGAGGACCGCCAACAACAGAGCGACCCCTGAAACGGCTCCGTAGGTCAGGAAACGGATCGCTGCACCGGCACGCCGCTCTCCGCCCCAGATGGCCACCAAAAGGGTGGTGGGAATCAGGATCAGCTCGTAGGCCAGCAGAAACAGCAGGGCATTACGGGCCAGGAACGAGCCCATCAGGCCAAGGTTGGTGGCCAGCAACAGCGGGAAGAACAGGCGGGGCCGGCTCTGATCGACGGGTGCCGCCAGCACGGCCATGGCTGTCAGAAGGGCGGCCAGCAGCACCAATGGCAGGCTGAGCCCATCGAGGCCGAGCTCAAGCCGGAGTCCCAAACGGGGCAACCAGCTGAAGGAGAGATCCGCCATCGGATGGCGCCACAGCCACAGGCCCAAAAGAAGCTGCCCAAGGGGCGCCACCAAGGCACCGCGCCGCAACCAGGGTGATCCACTGGGCAGCAGTGGCAACAGCACACCCGCCAGCAGCGGGAGCAATGGGAGCAATAGGAGGGTCATCACGGTCTCTTCAACGGGACAACAGCCAGGCGGCCATCAACAGGACCCCAAGCACCAGCGAAAGGGCGTAGGTCTGGGAGCGGCCGTTGGTGGTGAAGCTGAGGCGCCGCGCACTTCCCATGGCCGCAGCACCGGTACCGCTGCTGAAGCCATCCACCAGCTGCAGATCACTCCAGGCGCTGAAGCGGGCCAGCACCAGGACCAGGGCCACCACGGTGCGGTGATAAAAGGCCTCGGTGTGCATGTCCTCGGCCAGCCAGTGCTGGAGACCCCCAAGGCCCGAGGGGAGCTCCGCCAGGGGATGGGGACGCAGATAAAACCAGGCGGAACTACCTGCCCCAATCAGGGTCGAGGCCACCAGGGGCCAGGCCAAAGGCCCCCACCCAGGTAGGGGAGACAGCTTGTAGACCCCCACCTGCACCAGCAGCTGCGGGATGTGCAGCACCAGTCCCATCAGCAGCAGGGTGGGGAGGACCATTAACCACAACACCTCCGGGGAGCGGGCCGTGAATGGCGTGGGCTTCCCGCCCCAGATCAGGCCAAACACCCGAAGCAGGCAGGCGCTCAGCAGGGCATTGCTGATCAGAACCACCCCCCCGAGCACCCAGGGAAGGCGACTGCTGGCGGCCAGCTCCAGCAGTTCCCGCAGGGCTGCAAAACCACCGAAGGGGGGGAGCCCCATTAACCCAGCGGCGCCCACCAGAAAGGCAATCCCAACCAGCGGCCGTCGGCTCCAGAGCCCGCCCAGCTGGGTGAGGTCCTGGGTGACATTGCTGATCACGATGGTCCCCACCGCCATCAGCATCAGGGCCATCGGCAGGGGATACACCAACAGGAGGTGATCCGCCACGCTGATGCCACCGAGGCCGACGGCGACAAACAACAGACCCAGCCAGCTGCTCACCAGGAAGCTGAGCGATCGCTTCACATCGATCTGCCCCAGAGCGATCAAGGCCGCCACAAGAGCGGTGGTCCCACCGACCACCACCAGGACTCCCTGAACCAGGGGGCTGAGTTCAATCAGCGGTTCCAGGCGCAGCAGCACCCAGGCGCCGCCAATCACCACCACGGAATTGCGCAGCACCGTCGAGGGCAAGGGACTCTCCATCGCCTCATCCAGCCAGAGGTGCAGCGGGATCTGGGCGCATTTGCCCATGGGGCCGGCGATCAGGGCCAGCAGGATCAGTTGGAATCCAGCAGGCAGAGGCTGCCCGTTGTTGGTCAGATCCGCAGCCCAGCCCTGAAGGCCATGAAAGTTCCAGGTGCCGGTGATCGGCAGCAGGGCAATCACACCTGCCAGAAGGATCAGGTCGCCGATGCGCTTGGTGAGGAAGGCATCACGGGCCCCCTTCACCACCAGGGACTGGTTGTACCAGGTGCCGACGATCACATAGGTGCCCACGGTGAGGAGCTCCAACAGCACGTAGCTGAAGAAGACCGAGTCCGTCAGGACCAGACCGCAGAGGCCGGCCTCAAAAAAACTGAGGGCCCCAAAAAAGCGGGGCCAACCCCAGTCCATCTCCAGGTAGCCGATCGCGTAGATCTGCACCAGCACGTGCAGACCGGTGATGACGGTCATCGCGATCAGGCCCGGCTCGGTCACCAGGCCGTCGAAGCCGATGCGCAGGCCAGCGGTCTGAAGCCACGTCCACTGGAAGCTCGGCGGGGCATAGATCGCCGCTGCACCGGCCGCTGAATTGCTGTGCAGACCAATCAGAGCCAGCAGGCTGTGACTGAAGGCGACCGACACCATCACCAAGTTCACGTAGCCCGAGGGTCGGGGCCCCGTGCGGGAGATCAGTCCCGGTGACCAAAGCAGGCTGAACAGGGCCCCCAGCAGGGGGTAGAGAGGCACCAACCAGGCCGTACCAAGCCAGGACACGGTGAACACGTGCAAGGTGCCGGAAAGTTAGGGATCAGGACTCAGCGATTGGGTGTGATGGCCCAAAGGCGTTACTGATCACCAGCTCAAGACCCGCTTATCAGGCCGGCAGGTAGTACCGCACCAACGTGAAGACCCGGTTGCGGTGGGCATCCAGGCAGCGACGCATGTTCACGCCCCGCTGATTGAGCAGCAGGTTGTCGAAGCGGTAGCGGGGAATGCCCATCGGCATCACGATCGTGAAGGTCTGATCCGGGTGGCGCTGCTCCTCCTGGGCCACAAAGTCCACGAAGGGATCAATCAACGAGGCATAGGGGCTCTCCAGCAGACGCAGTTCCAGGCCCGGCTGATCGCAGGCACTGCGGCTCCATTGCGCCTGAATCGCCGCTCGATCGTCGTCGTCCGAACAGACCCACACCGCCACCACCCGATCCGACACGGTGGTGGCGTAGCGCAGGGCCTCCAGGGTCGGACGGCTCCAGGAGGCCAACCAAACGATGCTCTGGTTCTCCAAGGGATCGCGCCGCTGCGGCATCCGCAGGCTCTGATCTTCATCCGGCCGGAAGCTGATGGCCCGGTAGACCGCGTTGTAGCGATGGCGGATCCGCTGCAACAGCAGCACCAGCAGGGGGATGGCGATCACCACCGTCCAGGCCCCCTCGTTGAATTTGCTGGCCACGATCACCAGCAGGACCACAAAGGTGGTGAACGACCCAAGGGCATTCATCAGTAGGCGACCGAGCCAGCCGTGGCCGCGCAGACGCCACCAGTGCACCACCATCCCGGCCTGGGAGAGGGTGAAGGCCGTGAACACCCCCAGGGCATAGAGGTTCACCGCGACGGTGGTGTCACCGCGGCAGATCAGGATCACGCCGCCTGCTGCCAGCAGCAGGACGCCGATGCCGTTCTGGAACACGAGCCGATCGCCGATCCAGGCCATCTGGCGCGGCAGGAAGCGATCCTGGGCCAGCATCGCCGCCAGGCGCGGGAACCCGGCAAAAGCGGTATTGGCCGCCAGGGCCAAGATCAGCAGCGTGGTGATCTGCAGGGCCCAGAACAGGGGACTGCCAGCGCCGAAAACGCGGATCCCGATCTGGGCCAGGACGGTCCGATCAGGATTGGGGGCCACGCCATAGAGCCAGCCCAACCCACTGACGGCCAGGAACATCAGGGCCAGCATTGCCCCCATCACGAGCATCGTCCGCTGGGCGCGCTTGGCCGCTGGCTCCCGGAACACCTTCACGCCATTGGCGATCGCCTCAATCCCGGTCATCGCCGAGCAACCGGAACTGAAGGCCCGCAGGATCAGGAACAGACCCAGGGGTTCCAGCGCTTGCACCACAGGGGGGGAATCCGGAGTGAAGCCATGGGCAAACACCAGGTTCTGGAGGCCAAAGAGAGCCAACAGCCCCACCATCACCACAAAGGCGTAGGTGGGGATGGCGAAGGCTCGACCCGCCTCCCGGACCCCGCGCAGATTGGCCCAGCCCACCAGCACCAGCAGCAGCAGGGCGATCGGGGTTTCGTAGGGAAGGAACCCCGGCATCAACGACGAGAGGGCCTGGGTTCCGGCCATCAAACTCACCGACGCGGTGAGGGTGTAATCGACCAGCAGGGCCGCCGCCGCCACCAAGCTGGGTCCCGTCCCGAGATTTTCGCGGGCCACCACGTAGGAGCCGCCCCCCTGGGGATAGGCCTCGATCGTCTGCCGGTAGGAGAGCACCACGATGCCGATCAGAAGCACGATCGCCCCGGTGATCGGCAGGGAAAGCTCCAGCGCCTGGCTGCCCGCCAGGATCAGCACCCCTAGGGCCGCCTCGGTGGCGTAGGCCACCGACGACAGAGCATCCGAACTCAGGATCGGCAGGGCTTCGATGCTGGGCAGGGTCTCTGCATCGGCCTGGCTGCGACGCAGGGGGGCGCCCAGCAACCGACGCACCAAGGACAACACGGTTCCAGGGGCACACCTGCATCCACCATGCCCCGCGCGGCCCTTGCTGGCAGCCCCGCCCCAGTGCCATGACAGAAAGGATGCAGTGGCTGATGCGATGCGAGCCAGCCTGGGCGAGCTTCTTGGGCAGCTGGTTCAGCGGGGCTGGGCCAAGATCGACCTCACTCCTGGGCAGCCCCGACCGGCGCCATCTGGACCCTGGTGGACGGTGGAGCTGGGGAATTTCGCCCTGGGGAATGTCACCACCGTGACCCTGCACCCCTGGCCCAGCGGGTTACTGGAATTCAGCCTCAGCGTGCTCATCGATGCCGACGACGTGATCCAGTCGTTCGAACTCGATTGCAATGCCATGCCGATCCCGGTGGCCCTGATCAACTGGTGGGGAGGGCTGGATGCAGCCCTCGAACAAGCTGGGGGACTCCGGGATCAACTGATCGCCGCCTGGGACCACGAAATCAGCACCGGCGGCGACTTGCCCTAGGCGAAGCGGCGGCGGCCGTCGTTGAAGCTGGCAAAGCTGGTGACCTCACCGCGTCGTTCGGCGGCCCCGGAGGTCTGGCTCAGTTTCCAGACATTGCGGCTGATCCGGCGGGCCTGCAGACCACCACGCTCCACCTCAGCGCGACCAGGGCGGGCACCCATTAAGTAGGTGACTTCGGCGGTGCTCAGGGGAGCACCCGTCTGCAGGGCGAGCTGGGTGAGTTCAAGGCGTTGACGGAGGGCACCGACATCGCACTGACCTCCGTCCTCAGCCTCGGTCCAGCTCCAGGGCAGCTCACCGTTGGCAGCCATTTTCTGGAACAGCCCCATGCCGACGAGGGCCAGGGTCTGTTCGGCGTTGAGATTGCCGCCGTCTTGAACGGGAGCAGCGGATTTTGCCGAAGCAGAGGCAGAGCGCTTAGCAGCCACGGACAAACCAGCGGGGGATGGCTGGAAGGTACCGGCTGCAGCCCCAGAAGCAAGGGGTCCTGCAAAAGCTGTGATCAGCTGCGCCGCAACCAATCAGGGGCCTGCCCGAACCAATCCCCGAGATCTCCCGGATCCTCGGGATCAGGGCGGAAGGCGGGCCCGGGATCCAGCTCCCCAAGATCCAGTTGAGCCATGAGCCGATCCACCCCCTCGCACCTCGAAACCTGTTGCTGGCGCCGAGCCTGGTGCAACCAGGTGGCAACCGAGTGATCGCGATCGGCGAACTTCTGGAGATAGATGCGTTCATCGAGGGAGACCGGCTCACTGGCGCCAATCCGCTGAAGGATGTTCTGCAGCCGCAGGCGCGTCGATGGGGTGAGCATGGACAGCACAGCTCAGGTTCTGCCGTGATAGCCAGCTCCCCAGAGCTGGTTGTGTGATCCGCCACCTTTCAAAGCCGACGTCAGGATCTGGGGACAGCAAACCTGGGCGGTAAGATCGCCCCGCTCCTCCGGCTGGACAGCTGAGGACTCGACCGCTCCAGGGCGGCGCTGAATCAACCCAGGGAGCACCAGGACCCCTTGCCCCAACGCATTCCCAGGAGACGCACCTCAGCGGTGCAGATCACCGGCACCGACCTGGGATTCAGCGGCAGTGGCACACCCCTTGATGAGCTGCATCCTTCTGCGGCCAGCTGTGTCATCACCACCGACAGCGAAGCTCGTCTGGTGAGCCAGGCCAGCGCCGTCGAGTCGATCGAGCTGCGCACCTATGTGTTCCTCGATTCCCTGCAACCGCAGCTCGCGGCCTACATGGGAACGGTGAGCCAGGGCTTTCTCCCGATTCCCGGGGACGCCTGCCTCTGGCTGGAGGTCTCCCCCGGCATGGCGGTGCACCGTGTCACCGACATTGCCCTCAAGGCCAGCACCGTTCGCCTTGGACAGATGGTCGTGGAGCGGGCCTTCGGCTCCCTGGCCCTGTATCACCGCGATCAGAGCAACGTGCTCCACTCCGGTGATGTGGTGCTCGAGGCCATCGGCAGCAGCATTGAACAGCGGACCCGCTGCAGCGTCACCTGGACCGAGGTGATCCGCGCCATCACCCCTGACCATGCCGTTCTGATCAACCGCCAGAACCGTCGCGGCTCGATGATCCAGGCCGGGATGAGCATGTACATCCTCGAAACCGAGCCGGCCGGTTACGTCCTCCTGGCGGCCAATGAAGCCGAGAAGTCCAGCAACATCACCGTGGTCGATGTCAAGGCTGTGGGCGCCTTTGGTCGCCTCACCCTGGCGGGCTGGGAAGGAGATGTGAACGAAGCGGCCGCTGCGGCGATGCGCTCGGTGGAGCAGATCAACCGCCGGGCCCGCTGAACTCAGCGCAGCCCCAGCAACTGCTTAAGCCCCGGAGCCAGGCTTCGCGCCGCCTTGCCGCGTGAACCAAGCTTGTCCTTGAGGTGCTGCCCCATCTGGGCATAGGTCATCCCGGCCTCCCGCACCCAGAACAGGGGGTCGTAGCCACCGCCATGGCCCTCGGGAGTCATCAGAATCTCGCCGCGGCAGATGCCCTGGGCTTCCAGCACCGGCTCCCCACTGGGGTCAGCCAGGACCATGGCGCTGTTGAAGCTGGCGCTGCGATAGGGGGTGGATCCGAGTTCCTGAAGCAGGCGGTGGATGCGTTCGTGGTCGGTAGGGGCGTAGCGGGCCGAATACAAACCGGGAGCGCCCCCCAGGGCATCCACCTCCAGGCCTGAGTCATCCGCCAGGGCCCACTGGCCGGTGAGTTTGGCCACCTCGGTCGCTTTGAGGCGGGCATTCTCGAGATAGGTGCTGCCGGTCTCCTCGATCTCCAGGCCGTCGGGCTGCTGGCGCACCTCCAGATCCACCGCGTCCAGCATCGCGCTGATCTCAGCCACCTTGTAGGCATTGCCGCTGGCGATCACCAGCACAGGCCGTGTCAGAGGTGAGCGCATCCGGGATGGCCAGGAGCGGCCATTGTCACCCCTGAAGGGGAGAGGCAGGTTGGGTTGAACATTCCACCCCAGACGAATCCAGGGGCACCTGCCTCAACAAAACCGTAGGGAGCCTGACCAGCCAAGGCAACCGGGGCAGGCTGGATGTGTGCAGCAGCGAACAGGGCGCCTAGCGTCAACTGAATCCACACGAGCCGGGCCCCGATGGATACCAGCCTGGTCCTCCAGAACCTGTTAACCCCACCGGTTCTGTTCTTCTTCCTCGGGGTGCTGGCGGTGCTCCTGGGCTCGGACCTGGAGATCCCAGCCCCCCTGCCCAAACTCTTCTCCCTTTATCTGTTGCTGGCGATCGGATTCAAGGGGGGCCTTGAGTTGCAGCACAGCGGCATCAGTGGTCCCGTCCTGCCCACCATCGCGGCGGCCGTGGCGATGTCCCTGCTGGTGCCGCTCTACAGCTTTCTGGTGTTGCGCCTGAAGCTCGACAGTTTCAATGCCGCCGCCATCGCCGGGACCTATGGCTCCATCAGTGCGGTGACCTTCATCACCGCCGAGAGTTTTCTTGAGACGCAGCATCTGCACCATGACGGCTTCATGGTGGCGGCCCTGGCCCTGATGGAATCGCCGGCGATCATCGTGGGTCTGCTGCTGGTGAAGCTGGCCGCCCCGCAAAAGCGCCCGCGACAGGAGGCGATGCGCTGGGGGGCCGTCCTGCATGAGGCCCTGCTCAACGGGTCGGTGTATCTGCTGGTGGGAAGCCTCCTGATCGGTTTCCTCAGTGCGGCCAACAGCCCAAGCAGCGTTGAGAAGATGCTGCCGTTTACCGACAAGCTGTTCTACGGGGCCCTGAGCTTCTTCCTGCTGGACATGGGCATCGTGGCGGCCCAGCGGGTGCGGGACCTCAAGGAAGCCGGCAGCTTCCTGATCGGCTTCTCGATCTTGATGCCCCTGTTCAATGCCGGGGTCGGAGCACTGCTCGCCCGCGGCCTGGGCCTCGATCCCGGCAACGCCCTGCTGTTTGTGGTGCTGTGCGCCAGCGCCTCGTACATCGCCGTGCCTGCAGCGATGCGGATGACTGTTCCGGAAGCCAACCCGAGCTTCTACATCTCGACGGCCCTGGGGCTCACCTTCCCCTTCAACATCATTGTGGGTATTCCTTTGTATATGGGACTGGTGAATGCCCTGATCCCCAGCGCTGGTTGAACCCATGAAACGGCTCGATCTCTTCATCAGCGAGCGGGAGCTGCCGCAGATCGTCAAAGCGATCGAGGCCGCCGGGGCACCCGGTTACAGCGTGATGAAACACGTCACCGGCAAGGGCCCCCATGGATCGGTATCGGAGTCGATGGACTTCAGCGGGCTTGGGGCGAACGCCCATGTAATCGTTTTCTGCGAGCCGGAGGTCCTGGAGGGACTGCGCGAGGGACTGAAACCCCTCCTCAGCTACTTCGGTGGCATGGCGTACGTCTCCGAGGCAGAACCCCTGTAGGGACAAGCCCCGCGGCGAGCGCCCGAGAACGATCAGGGAACACGAACAGAAGCATCTCCAAAGTTTTGTGATGCACTGATCAGCCGGACTTATCAGACAGTGCGCAGACGGTGATCGTCACAACAGCGCAAATGTCTTGACTTACGGATCACCGGCCGACCATGGTTGCAAGCGAACATTCCACCCCCTCCTCCAGGAGCAGGTAATGGCAAACGAAACCATGGGCATCGCCCTCGGCATGATCGAGACCCGGGGTCTGGTCCCCGCGATCGAAGCCGCTGACGCCATGACCAAGGCAGCCGAAGTGCGCCTGGTCGGTCGCGAATTCGTGGGCGGCGGTTACGTGACCGTTCTCGTCCGCGGCGAAACCGGTGCTGTGAACGCAGCCGTTCGCGCTGGCGCTGATGCTTGCGAGCGCGTGGGCGATGGCCTGGTTGCCGCCCACATCATTGCCCGCCCCCACCGTGAAGTGGAGCCTGCTCTCAACAGCAGCGCCGGCTTCGTTGGTTCGAAGGACTGAGGTCTGAAACGCGCCCCTGAGGGCCGTTCCATCCTCTGACTTATTTCCCTCGACCCACCCGGAGATTCTCCATGGCTAAGAAGTACGACGCTGGGGTTAAGGAGTACCGCGACACGTATTGGACTCCTGATTACGTTCCCCTCGATTCCGACCTGCTGGCTTGCTTCAAGTGCACCGGCCAGGAAGGCGTTCCCCGCGAGGAAGTGGCCGCTGCTGTGGCTGCTGAGTCCTCCACCGGCACCTGGTCCACTGTGTGGTCCGAGCTCCTCACCGACCTCGACTTCTACAAGGGCCGCTGCTACCGCATCGAAGACGTTCCTGGCGACAAGGAATCCTTCTATGCATTCATCGCCTATCCCCTCGACCTGTTCGAGGAAGGCTCCATCACCAACGTTCTGACCTCCCTGGTCGGCAACGTGTTCGGCTTCAAGGCCCTGCG